>DATEKZ010000541.1:0-8569 GCA_035277185.1 Verrucomicrobiia bacterium | reverse complement strand
CCCGACGTTCTTCGCGCGCGTCCTCCAGGGTGAGCGACGCGGGTTCCAGCTTGAGCGAACGCATGGGAGGTAGGGCCGGTTTGATCGGCGTGCCATTCTTGTTAGAGGAAGTTGTTTCGGCGGCGAAACTGGAAAGTAGAAAGCCCGACGCCAAAGCGGCGCAGAAGATCGATGGGAACGGCCAAGGCATGTATTTTCCCACCCGCACCGCGGGTCTTCCGGAGCGCACGGCGGGGTTGAAAGGACAGGCCGCGCGATACAACTCTGGAATCATGGCAACTAAAGTAGGCTTCCCGGAGCGCCGACACAATAGACAAATCTGCCAAAAAATATGTAGTATCCTTCCATGCCGCCCGCTCCGAAACACACGAAGATCCTCGTTTCGCTGTTTCACACGCCGACCGACGCGAGCCGGCAGGTCTTTTACTGCGTGCTCCGGGCCGGTCATCTCATCGCGGGTCTGGATTACCGGAAGGTGCATCCCAACTACCCGGGGCACAAGGTTCTTCTCTGCCTTAAAGGGAGTGGTTTCATCCGCGTCAACGGCCGAATCTGGCCCGTGGACCGCGGGCAGATGGCGTGGATTTTCAATCATTACGAGAACGCGCATTGGCCCCAGGAGGGTTCGCCCTGGGAAATGTACTGGGTTCGGGTTGAGGGTCCGCACATGGACCAGATTTACGAGACGCTCACCGCCTCCGGGTCACCGGTTTTCGCCGGTATCAATGGCGCCCAGTGCGCGACGCTCTTTCGGCGGATCTTCCGCATCATGAAGCGCCGCTCGATCGCCATGGAAGCCGCGTTGCACGCGGAGGTGGCCGCGTTGATTACTCAGCTTTTTGAGGCGCGCCACTCGGGCGGGACGTTGATTGCCGGACCCACGGAAATCCCTCCTTCACTGCACAAGCCGCTGGAAGCAATGCGGCTCTATTTCCAGAAGCCGCTGCGTGTTTCCGAACTCGCCGCCATGGCCGGTATGAGCGCCACCAATTTCTTCCGCCACTTCAAAGCCGCAACCGGGACCAGTCCCATCGACTGGTTGCGGCGCGAACGGATCAATCAGGCGAAGAAGCGTTTGATCGAAACGGACGACACCATCGCGGAAATCGCCGCGCAGACCGGCTACTACGATCAGTTCTATTTCAGCCGCGACTTCAAAAGAATGACGACGGTTACGCCGTCGGAATAGCGGCAGCGGGAACGAACGCAGAAAAGGCCGCCCGACCGGGCGTGAGGCGAGGACCCGGCGCGCGGGTCTGGCGCCGCATTACACCTCAAAGTCAAACACCATGACCTCCTCAACCAGCGGCAGGACGGAAGATTTGACCCGTTCGTGTTCAGGATGGGTCAGATACGCATCGCGCGCCGCGCCGTCCGTGAATGTCATCACAAACCCGTGCGTGTATCCCTTGTTCAATCCCTCCGGGCTGTTATTGGGACCGGCGACATAGTCTTCCACGCCGGGCACCGACTCGCTCAAGTCCATCAGTTCGTCGAAGGCCTTTTGGATCTGGTCCTCTGTTGTTCCCTCTTTGAATTTGATGAGGGCGACGTGTTTGATCTTTGCCATAGTCGTCTTGGGTCAAAACAATGCGGGCTTCAGTCTGCGCGAACGCGCCCTCGACGTAAAGCCCGCATCCGAAAAATCTTCCGCGAAACCCCTATTTAGACGCCAAAGCGGCCTCAATGGCCTCGACTACCTCCGGGGCGTCCGGCTTGGTCTGCGGCTCGAAACGCTTGAGGATTTTGCCGTCCTTGCCGATCAGAAACTTCCCGAAGTTCCATTTGATGTCGCCGGGGAACGGCGAGTCCTTGCCCGTCAAAGCCGCGTAGAGCGCGTGCTGCTCGCCGCCCTTGACGTGGAGCTTCGCATAGAGCGGAAATGTGACGTCGTAATTCTTCGAACAAAACGCCTTGATCTCCTCGTGCGAGCCAGGCTCTTGCGAACCAAAGTCATTGCACGGAAAACCGACCACGGTGAACCCTTTTTCCTGATATTTGCGGTGCACGGCTTCGAGCGCCTTGTATTGAGGCGTGAGACCGCATTGCGAAGCGACGTTCACCACCAGCAGCACCTTCCCCTGATGCTCCTTCAAGGAACCAGCCTTGTCGTTGATGTCCTTCAACGGGATGTCGTAGAGGGAGGACCTCGTTTGAGCGGAAGCGAATTGAGCGATCATAACGGCGGTGATGACGACGATTGTTTTCATGGGGGCAAGTATTCGCGAACCCGGGGAGTTGTCAAACGATGAAACACATGAAGACAAGTATCAATGCAATGCAACCGCCTGAATCGCGGCGGCAAGCCTTGAAATGAGAAGGTGGGGCGAACAACCCAGAACGACGACCCCCAAGGCCAGCAACACAACCCCGACCTGGAACGGCGCGGTCGCCGGCAAAGGCAGGGCGTTTGCCGGCGGTTCAGCGACGTAAATCTGCTTGAGGACCTGGAGGTAGTAATAGAGCGATACTGCGCTCATCGCCACAGCGAAGATAACAAGCCAGAGCATGCCGAGGTTTTTCGGTTCGGAGCCGACGGCCGCAGCGAACACATAGAACTTCCCGAAGAAGCCCGCCAGCGGCGGAATCCCTGCCAGCGACAGCATGAAAATCATCATGCACAGCGACAGGAGGGGCGCACGACGGCTCAGCCCGGCGAAATCCGACATTCTCCCCTCTCCTCCCCCGTTTTCCACGGCACCGACAACGGCGAACGCCCCAATCGTCGTCAGCCCGTACGTTACTACGTAATAGACAAGGGACGACACGCCTTGCGGGTTGTTCGACAGCAGTCCGAGCAACGCATAACCACCGTGCGCGATGGCCGAGTAGGCCAACAATCGTTTTACATTGCCCTGGGCGATGGCTACGAGATTGCCCAACACCATCGAAAACACCGCGATCACGGCGAGCAATGGCACCCATCCCGGTACAAATCCCCGCCACGTACCGCTCCCTTCCGCGCCGGCAAATCCAAGCATCATGATTTTGGCGAGAATGAAGAAGCTGGCGACTTTCGATCCCGAGGCGATCAACGCCGCGCTCGGCGTGGGCGCACCCTGATACGCGTCCGGCGCCCAGAGATGGAACGGCACCGCGGCAATTTTGAACCCAAACCCAATCACCGTCATGATGATCGCCACGGCCAGCAGCGGATCGATCCCCTTTCCCTTCAGGGCCGCTGCGATCGGCCGCAACTCAATCGATCCGGACAGGCCGTAGATCAAACTCAGGCCAAACAGTGTGAATGCCGCCGCCATTCCACCGAAGAGGAAATACTTCAGCGCCGCCTCGGCTGACTGGATGTTCCGCTTGTTGAAAGCCGTCAGGATGTAGAGCGACAGGCTGACCAGTTCGAGCGAAATGAAAATCATCAGAATGTTTTCGGTGCCGACCAAAAACATCATTCCCACCGTCGCGAACAGCAGCAACGCAAAGTATTCGCCGACGTGGTCCGTGAAATCCGAGTCGAGGGAGATGATCGCCGTGAGGACCGTGAGGATCAGCAACGCCTGCTTCACGAGTTGCGTGAGGGGGTCCACGACCAGAATTCCGTTGGGAAGAGTGCCGCGTTCGTGAACCTGAAACATCCAGAAAATCGCTCCCAGACAACCCATCCCGGCGATGGATGCCGCAACCTTCCGCCGCCATTTGTGTTCCACCGACCGCATTCCGGCAAGGTCCGCGAACAACAAAACCAGCGCGGCAAGCGTGACGATGGTCTCCGGCATCGCCAGCTTCAATACCTCTAGATAACCCGGACTATTCATTCCCATGTGAGAGGACGCCCTCGTGAACCTGACTCAAAACCAGGCGCCGCGCCCCGCCCCGTTCTCTGTTTCCATTTCCGTTCACAACATTCCCGCCTTTCGCAAACCCTCGAACAATGGCGAGCTCAAACTCGGCACGATCACGTCGAGCAACAACCTTGGATACAGTCCGATTGCCAGCGTCGTCGCTATCAGGATCACAGCGCCGACGCGCTCAGGGATTGTGATGGGTTCCAACGGAGCGCCGAACTCCGATTCGGCGTGTCCACCGCCATTTCCAGCCTTCATTGGCTGCCGAGCTGGCGTTCGATTCTCCGGCGATTCGGCCTCTCCAAAGAATGCCTTCTGCAATGCCCGCAACGTGTAAGCGACGCCAATCAAAATCCCGACCCCGGCAACCACCGCCAGCGTCGGAAATGCATGCCACGCGCCAATCAGCACCTGCAGTTCGGCAACGAATCCGCTGAAGCCGGGCAACCCCATCGACGCCACGCTCGCGATCACAAACGTCACTGCCGCGAACGGCATTGCTTTCGCCAGATGCATTCCTTCCAGCACACCCAACTCGCGTGTGTGCGTCCGGTCATAGACCATGCGGCCGACGACGGCGAACAACAGGCCCGCTATGATTCCGTGCGAAAACATCTGCAACACCGCGCCGGCCAGGCCAATTTCGTTCAGCGTCACCAGACCCAGGATGACAAAGCCCATGTGGCTGACGCTGGAATAGCCAATGACGAATTTGAAATCCTTCTGAGTCAATGCGACCAGCGCGCCATAGACGATGCCGACCACCGCCAGCACCGCGATAACGCCCTGCCACTGTTTCAGGCCGATTGGAAACAGCGTCACGGCGACGCGCAACGCACCGTAAGCCCCCAACTTCATCACCACGCCGGCAAGCAGCATGGACGCCGCCGTGGGCGCGGCGACGTGGCCGGTGGGCGCCCACGTGTGAAACGGCCATAAACCGGCCAGGATGCCGAAGCCTACGAACACCAGGGGGAACGCCCAGTACTGGAAGCTCTCCGGAAACGGGTATTGCGCCAACTCCAGCAGGTTCATCGTCTTCGCGCCGGCGACGACATACGTCGCGATCAGGCCGATCAGCACCATCGCGCTCCCCACGAACGAGTAAAGTGCCAGCTTCATCGCTCCGTATTCCTTGTTCGTCGATCCCCAGATGGCGATGAGGAAATACTTGGGGATGATCGCGAGTTCGTAGAAGACGAAGAGCAGGAACAGATCGAAACTTAGGAAAACCCCGTACACGCCGGCAATGAGGGCCAGATAGAACGCGAAGAACTCCTTCGCCCGATGCTCGACGTTCCACGAAAACAAAATGCCAACAACGGCGGCAATCCCCGTGAGGAGGACCAATGTCAGGCTGATGCCGTCGGTCGCGAGGTAATAATCAATGCCAAGCGACGGAATCCACGAAAGCCTGCAAACCGTCTGGATGCCAGCGGCGGCCGGGACGACCCCGGCCAGTGCGACGATCAGCCCGGCCAACGCCGCGAACAATGCAACGATGCGCGCCGCCCGCGCTTTGTCGCGGGGCAACAGCATCAGCACCGCGACGCCGATGAAGGAGATATAGATCGTCCAGGCGAGCATGGTCAGTGGTCAGGCCGTTGCCGTGCTGTTCGGGCTGCTGTCACCACAGTGACCCGCACCGCCCATACTCTTTGTGTTCCGTGTAAATCCATGTCCATCCGTGGTTAGAGCCTGAGACTTTCCACCGCTTGCAGCACGGTCGTGTTGAACATGCCGATTGCGAGCTGCGGACAAATGCCGAGCACGAACATCAACGCAATGGCCGGCCCGACGACTATTTTTTCGCCGAATGTCAGGTCGCCAAAGCCGGACCAATTCTCATTCAACGGCCCGCTCCAGACCCGTTGCAAAACCGTCAAAAGAAACACCGCTGTGATCAGCAATCCCAACGTCGAAAGCGCCGTCGCCCAGGGCGCCAGCGGGAACGCGCCTTTGAAAATCAGGAATTCGCCGACGAAGCCGTTCAGGCCCGGCAGGCCCAGCGATGAGAACATCGAGATACCCATCAATCCGCAAAACACCGGCGCCACCTTGCGCAGTCCGCCGAAATCATTCAGCCCACGCAGTCCCCCACTCCTCTTTTCAATAAAGCTGACGAAGCAAAACAATGTCGCCGCCGTCAGGCCGTGATTGAACATCTGCAGGAAGACACCATTGAGAGCCGCAGTCTTCTCCAGCACAAGCTGCGGGTCGTTCCCGGTGAGTTTGGCCGCCGCGAACACGCCCAGCAAACAGTAACCCAGGTGGTTGATCGACGAGTAAGCCAGCATCCGTTTCAAGTCCTTCTGCGCGAATGCGGCCGCGGCCGCAAACACAATCGTAATCACCGCCAGCCACAGTAGCGGCGTCAGGACCATGCGCATTTGCTCCGGAAAGATCGGCAGCAGAATGCGCAGAAAGCCATAGACGCCCATCTTCGACATCAATCCGGTCAGCAGCATCGTCACCGGCGACGGGGCTTCGGCGTAGGTCAACGGCAGCCAGGTGTGAAATGGAATCAGCGGCACCTTCACCGCAAAGCCGAGGAAGGCCATCGCGAAGATGACTAACGACAGGCTTTCCTTTGTCGGAAAGGCATCATACCAACCGAGCTTCACCGAAAGCGCCGAGGTCAGCTCTCCGGTTCGCGCCAGCTCGCTTAGGCGAATGAAATCGAATGTCCCCGTCGCCTTGTAGAGGGCGAGGAACGCGAGCAGCAGCGTTATGCTCCCGACCATCGTGTAAATGAAGAACTGGATCGCGGCCGCGGTTCGTTTCGGTCCACTCCAGAGCTTGAACAGGAAGAACTCCGGGATGAGGCTCAGTTCCCAGAAGATGAACCAGTGAAAGAAGTTCAGCGCCGTGAACGTCCCGAACAAACCGGCCTGGAGGAAAAGGATCAGCGCAAGATAAAGTCAACTGGTAGGGCGTCCCGCGGCTGCGGGATGCGCGCCGTCATCACCACGCGAAGCGGCGGCGGGCAGCGGAGTGCCCGCCCTACCACCCGACGCCAGGACCACCATCGGCACGACGATCGCCGACAACAAAATCATCAGCAAACCGAGCCCGTCGATGCCGACGAAGTAATCGATGCCCAGTGTGGGAATCCAGGGGTAAGATCGGGCAAACTGCAGTTCTGTTTCACGAGTATCGAAGTTGAGCCAGATCACAACCGCCATCGCGAGGGTGAGCAGGTTGAATCCCAGGGCCAGCCAGCGGGCCAGACTCTTTTGGTCCAATCCCAGCAACAGCAACCCACCCACGAGCGGCGTGAACGTCAGCGCGGTGAGCCAAGGGAAATCAGTCATGCGGACCTCCTTCGGGTGGCTGCGACGGACAAGTCAATCCGGACGATTGAGAATTGAGAATTTTTCCCGGCTCGTCCTCTGGTGGAGTAACCGCCATCAGCCCAATGACCAATTTCCAATTCTCAATTCTCAATTCTCAATCCCTTCGTTCAATTGGCAATTGCTTCCCTCATTGAGAGCATCCCCACGTGAGCAACAACAGGAACACGGTCAGAGCGAGGGCGAGCACGCGCAGGTAATCCTGCACCTGACCGTTCTGCAGCTTTGAGAAGAAACCTCCGCCCGCTCGCAACCGTTCACAGCCCTCGTTGAAACCCGGGTTGATCACATATTCGTCGATCAGACGGCTCACCCAGGACACCCCCAACACCAGGTAGGAAACGGCGATCACCAGCGTGTCCAGCACCATCGTATCGAGCCAGTGCGCGAACCGGGAGAAGCCCGCGTTCAGTCGAACGACCGTCGCTTCATACAACTCGTCCACGTAAAACTTGTCACGCAGGACAGCAAAGAGAGCCGGCTGCCAGCGTTCGAGGACGTCCTTTTCCTCCGGACTATCGGGCGGCAACAAACCGTAGATCACGGCCGCGATGCCGATTCCCGCCAAAACGACGCCCGTGGACACCAACATCAGCAACAAGACTCCCCACCAGGTCACGCTCTCGTGGTGTCCCGTAAGGTAGCTTTGAAACCAGGGCCAGGCGGGCGTGCCGACAAAGCCGAGCAACAACGCAAACCCTGCAAGAATCAACAGGGGAACCGTCATCACCCGCGGGCTTTCGTGAGGAGCGCCGACGGCCTCGTCCGCAGCGTGTCCAACGGCAGGAGAAGGGTGGAATGATTCGTGAGCGGTCGGCGCCGTCGATGCACTTCGGCCAGGGCTGCCCGCGCTCCGATAATCCCCGAAAAACACATAGCAAACCTGGCGCGTCATGTAGAATGCCGTCAGCAGCGCGCCAAACAGTCCGAGCAGAAACGGAAGCTTTGAAAACTCCCATCCATACGCCGCGTGCAGGATTTCATCCTTGCTCCAAAACCCGGAGAACAACGGCACGCCCGCCAGGGCCAACATGCCAACGCAATAAGTCGCGAACGTTACGGGCATCAGTTTCCGCAGGCCGCCCATCTTCCGAATGTCCTGTTCTTCGTGACAGCCGTGGATCACCGAGCCCGAGCCGAGGAACAGCAGCGCCTTGAAAAATGCGTGCGTGATGAGATGGAACATGCCGACCGCCACTCCGCCAACGCCGAGGCCCATCATCATGTAGCCAAGCTGAGAAACCGTGGAGTACGCGAGGATACGCTTGATGTCGGTTTGCGCGACGGCGATGAGCGCGGCAAACACGGCGGTGATGGCGCCTATCCAGGTCACGGTTATGAGCGCAGCGGAAGTGAGGGTAGAAGAATGAGAGACAGATATAGGCTCGCCCTCACCCCGGCCCTCTCCCCCGGAGA
>DATEKZ010000540.1:0-2473 GCA_035277185.1 Verrucomicrobiia bacterium | reverse complement strand
TCCACGGGCGTGTCGTGAAAGAGGTCTTGGCGTAACAATTCAGTCTTACTGAGGGCAGATTCTTGCGACCACGGCTCGCTCCGCTTGCAGGTATTTTCCCGCCGCCGCCTTGACTTGCGCGAGGGTCACGGCGTCGTACCTGGAGTCTTCCGCATCGCTATTTGCGTAGCCAAGTCCGTAAAGCTCGTCGAGCGCGGTAGCGAGAGCGAAGCTGCCGAGGTCCTGGCGGGCAATCTTACGGTGGCCAATGACCTTCGCCTTGGCGCGCTTGAGTTCCTCGGGGGTGAGACCTTCGTTGCGCAGAAGTTCGATCTCCTTGACAATCTCTTGTTCCACCAGATCCGCCTTCTCAGGCGCGGTGCCGCAGTAAAAGGCAAAGTAGCCCGGCGCCCGTCCGGCGAAGTGCTGCGCCCCGACATAATAGGCGAGCCCGAGTTGTTCGCGAATGCGCATGAACAGTCGCGAACCGAGGTCGCTGCACGTTTCCTGAATCAGCTCCAGGGCGTGGCGATCTGCGCTTCGAACGGTCGTGCCCGGAAATCCGATGACGACGACGGCCTGTTTCTTGTCCCGAGTTTCAGTGACCCGGTTCCGCTCAGGCAGAACCTCCGGGTTCGGAGATCGCACGGACTGCGCGAGTTTGGACGGACCGGGGGCTTTCCACGACACCAACGCCTTCTTCACTGCCGGGACAACCGATAGTGTCTTCACGTCACCGTAAATGGCCAACACCGAATTGCGGGGCAGGGACAGCGAGCGATGGTGGGCCCTGACGTCTGCGCTGCCGAGTTTTTGAACGCTCTCTTCAGACCCGAGGGCGTCCAGGCCGTATCCTGTCCGGCCAAACAAAGCGCGGCGCATGATACGAAAAGCGCTTTGGAGGACCTGGTCCTTCTGCGCCTTGATACCCGCGAGCTGGACCTCGCGTTCGCGCTCCAACGCGTCCGACGGAAAGCTCGGATGCAAGAGCACGTCGGCCAGAAGGTCCAGTCCTTTGGCGAAATCGCTGCTCAAGACTTCGGCGCTGACGCCAAAGCTATTGTTGCCGCTGAAGCTGTCGATGCTTCCGCCCCAGGACTCGATCTCTCTGGCGATCTGCTCGGCGCTGCGCCGCTTCGTCCCTTTGAGAAGCGTCTTCGCCATGAGCTGGGTAACGCCATTGTTGTCGGCGGTCTCGGCGAGGACACCGCCGCCGAAGACGGCGCGGAACTCGACGAAGGGAAGCCGATGATCCTCCTTGAGGAGCAAAGGCAGGCCGTTCGGCAGTTCAATCTTTTGAATCGCGTGATCAACGGTCTCAACCTTCAGCGTGGTTTGCCTCGGAGCCGCGCCGGCGGGAAGCAGGGCGTAGAGGGTGCGATTGTCTTCGGTCAGATAATGGCGGGCGACACGCCGCAAATCGCGCGCCGTGGTTCGCCTTACCGCCGCCAGGTAACGCTCGGAAAAGTTCAGATCGTTCGCCGCGAGCCAGCTCCCGCCCAGATCCTGCGCCTGACCCTGCATGGTCTTGCGGATGGCCAGGGTGGCCGCGACGAACTGTTTGACTCCTTTGGTGAGTTCGGCCGGCGTGAAACCGGACGTCCTGGCCTTTTCGATTTCCGCCAGGATGGCATCGCGCGCGACGCTGAACTTGCCGGCTTCAACCAGGGCGCTGATGCCGAACAGGCCGGGATTGCCGGGACTGTACGTCCACGCGTCCACGGAACTGACCAGACCCTTTCGTTCACGAACGGATTGATAGAGCCGGGAACTGCGTCCGCTGCCGAGCAACGCCGCGAGCACATCGAGGACGGGCACGTCCGGATGACGCAAGTCGGGAATGTGCCAGCTCACATGTACGTGGCCGAGCTCCACGGAGGCTTCCTCGATGACCTCGCGCGTCGCAGCCTGCGGCGGTTCCACGGGCAGGACCGTGGGCGGGAGGGGCCGGGCCCTGGTTTGCGCATAAGCGTCGCGGATCTGGGCGACCACCTCTTCGGTCTTGATGTCGCCCGCAACGACATAAAACACGTTGTTCGGAACGTAGCGTTCCTCGTAATAGCCCCGGATGTCTTCCGGCTTGAGCCGGTTGAAGATGTCGAGCACGCCGATCACGGTGAAACGATACGGGCTGCGAGTGTAGGCGGTCTCGAACAGGCGGCGGCCGGACCGGCGGTTCGGATCGTCCTGCCCCATGTCCATCTCACGACGAATGACATCCAGTTCTTTGGCCAGCTCGTCGCCCGGCAGCGTCGCGTGTTGCATGATGTCGCACAACACATCGATGGCAACGCGCGCGCCCGTGTTGGGGACATCGATCCAATAGACGGTGCGGTCGAACGAGGTGTAGGCGTTCATGTAACCGCCGGCTTCCTGGACTTCCTGGTCGATGCGGTGACCCGGCCGGTTGGTCGTGCCTTTGAAGAGCATGTGTTCGAGGACGTGCGAAAGCCCGGCGCCCAGCCACTTCCCTTCGTCGATGCTGCCGGTCCTG
>DATEKZ010000539.1:0-4139 GCA_035277185.1 Verrucomicrobiia bacterium | reverse complement strand
GGGCCACTCTTTCGGGGACAGCACCACAGCCCGTTGAATGGCGGCCAGCGCGCGCTCGCGCCGCGCGGACGGGATCCGGGCCGGCAAAAGGCTCGTCACGTCTCGCATTTGCGCCGCGGCGGCCGCCAGGGCGACAAGTGTTTCGTGGTTCAGAATGAAATAAGGCGGTCTATTGGCCGCGACCGCCTCTCTGTCCCGCCAGTTCCAAAGCTCCCGCAACACCGCAAGACCGGGCCGGTCGAGTTTATCCGCCCCTTTGAGCCGCCAGACCTGGTCTTTATCGACCAAACGCGGCCGGGCGCAATCGGCCACAAGCCCTTCACAAACCTGCCGGTGCCATTCCAGGCGGCCTTTCTCCTCAAGCTGCGTTCGCAGCAGCCCGGCCAGGGGTTTGAGATAGCGCGTGTCGTTGCGCGCATATTCTATCATCCGGGCTGTCAACGGGCGGCGCGCCCAATCCGCCTTTTGAGGCCCCTTCTCGAGATGAACGCCAAGCAGTTTGCCCACGAGGACTGTCAGACTGAATTCCGTGTGGCCCAGCAGCCGGGCCGCGGGCATCGTGTCGAACACCGAGCGCGGAACGAATCGGTGCGCGCGATACAACAATCTCAGGTCATAGTCGGCCCCGTGCAGAAGCAGGTCACGCGCGGAGAGAATTGCGAAAAGCGGAGAGAGGTCCAGCCCGGCCAGCGGGTCAATCAATTCGTCGTGACCGGACACGCTGATCTGGAGAAGGCAAAGCTTTTCCGGATACGCATGGAGACTGTCCGCCTCAGTGTCCAGGGCGATCCAACCGGCAGCGTTCAGGACAGGCAGCAACGCCGCCAATTGTTGTTCCGTGGCAATCACGCGAAAGTTAAACGCGAACCGGAGCCAAAACGAAAGGCGAATGTGAAAACCACAAGGTCATGCCCCGTCGTTACGGCCGAGAGACGACGGGCTTGACGCGCGGAGCAGGGATGCGTTTCTATTCCGGCAACCATCAGCCCTGTACCCGCAATGAATCTCGCCACTGCTTTTGTTGCTTCCGCAGAGAAGAACTCCCGCCGCCCGGCTGTTTTCTGGGGTGATGAAGAGTATCTCTACGCGGATCTGCTCGGGCAGTCATCCTGGCTCGGGCGCCGGCTCCGCGATGACTTTGGTGTGAAGCCGGGCGACCGGGTCGCCGTCTGGTTGAAGAACTGCCCACAATTCCCTTCGGTTCTGTTTGGCATCTGGCGCGCCGGCGGCGTGGTGGTCATGATCAACCACTTCCTCAAGCCCGATGAAATCAGTTACATCCTTCGGAACTCAGAGACCCGCGTGGTGATTTCGGAATCCGCATTCGCCGAAGCGCAAACGAAGCTGGCGGGCGCCATTCCGCAACTGCGGTTTCTGCCCATTGAGGAGATGCCGCGCTCCGCGCCCGATACCGATTCCGCGCCCTCCCGTCCGGCCGGGACCGGCCTGGCCGCCCTGCTTTACACGTCCGGCACCACGGGCCGTCCCAAAGGAGCGATGCTGACCCACGGAAATTTTCTGCACAACGTGGGCAGCTGCCTTCGTTGTCTGGAGGTTGACGAAACCGACCGTTTCGTCGTTCTTCTGCCGCAATTCCACAGCTTCATGTTTACCGTCGGGACCCTGCTCCCCATCCTGACCGGGGCGGGCATCATCCTGCTCAAATCAGTTCATCCCCTGCGAAGCGTTCTGGACGAGGTGGTCCGCCGTGGCGGGACCATTCTCCCGGCCGTGCCGCAATTCTACCGGACGCTGACCCAACTGCCCGCGGCGACACCGTTGCCGTTGAGGCTGTGCGTCAGTGGCGGAGCGCCGTTGCCAGTCGAGGTATTGCGTGAATTCAACGCCCGATTCCCGGTTCCGTTGGTGGAAGGTTATGGACCGACCGAGAGCAGTCCGGTCGCGTCGGTGAATCCGATCCGCGGCCCGCGGAAGGAGGGTTCCGTCGGCATTCCCATCCCCGATGTCGAGATGAGCATTCGCAACGAGGCGGGGAAGGAACTGCCCGACGGTGAAACCGGAGAGATCTGCATCCGTGGCGGAAACGTCATGCGCGGTTACTGGAACGAGCCGGAGGAAACCGCGAAGGTCCTGCGCGATGGCTGGCTTTACACCGGCGACGTCGGACACCGCGACGCGGAGGGCTACTACTTCATCACGGACCGGAAGAAAGACATGCTCCTGGTCAACGGCATCAATGTGTATCCACGGGAAGTCGAGGAGGTCTTGTATCAATTCCCCGGGGTTCGGGAGGCGGCGGTTATCGGTCTTCCCGACCCGCGGAAGGGAGAACAACCCGTTGCCTTCATTGCTCCCAACGAAGGCGTCGTGCTCGACGAGAAGGCCATCCTCCAGTTCGTCCGCAGCAAGCTGGCGGACTACAAAGTGCCGCGAAACGTCACTTTCCTGGACGCCCTGCCGCGGAACGCCACGGGAAAAATCCTCAAGACCGCCTTGCGCCAGCTTCCTCGGCCCGCATCCAATTAACGCCGTACAGGTCAAACGCGAGGGCTGCGTCGGGTCCTGGACTGCCAGTTAATCATTTCTCCTTCAATGAGTTGCAAATAGATACCCTCCGCAAGCCGCAACGGGTTTTCAGTTGACGCTCTCTCCACAGCGCCCGTAAGCTGGTGCCTCACGAATGACCGATTGACGCCCGTTGTGTCAGGAGAACTTATGGCAGAAGGATATTGCGTTAAGTGCAAAGCCAAGAAGGAAATTGTCGATGCCGTTGAGGAGCTGATGAAGAACGGCCGCAAAGCCATTAAGGGCAAGTGTCCCACCTGCGGGGCTGTGATGTTCAAAATCCTGGGTGGCAAAACCACCAAAGTGCCTGCCAAGTCGGAAGCGCCGCCGGCCTGACAGGGCCTCTATTCCCGTATGCCGCAGCAACTCGCTTACGTCATCATCACGCCCTATTCCCTTCACAAATCGCGTACCGGAGGGATTCTGGCGCGGCTGATCAGCCGGACCAGTCTGGAACTGGTCGCCGCCCGGATGTTCGCGCCCAGCCCGGAACTCGTGGACGAGTATTCGAAAGTCATCGTCTCGGCCAATGATCCTCAGGATCGCCGCATTCAGGAGCTGATCCGCGATTACATCCTGCGAAACCTTTCGCCCGACCCGAAAACCAAAAAGCGTCGCAGGGTCATGATGCTGGTTTTCCAGGGCGACGACGCGGTTCGCAAGGTGCGTTCGGTGATCGGGAACATCAGCGCGGACCGGCGCGGCGGCGAGACCATCCGCGACACGTACGGCGACCTGATTCTGGACGAACCCAACCAGGTCCGCTATTTCGAGCCGGCGGTGCTTGCGGCGCCAAACGCCGAAGAAGCCGAGATGAAGCTCAAGCTGTGGGCGCGTTACTCGGACAGCGACGGCGGCTTGTTGAAGGACACGATTATTTACCCGCCGAACGAAAAGCCGGAACAAACGCTGGTGTTGATCAAGCCCGACAATTTCCGCTTCCCCACCGGCCGGCCGGGTAATGTGATCGACTTCTTCTCGCGCACCGGCCTTTACATTGTGGCGATCAAGGTGCAACGCATGAGCACGACCGAAGCCATCGAGTTTTACAGCCCGGTTCGCGAGATTCTGCGTTCCAAGCTGAACGACATCGTTGCCACCAAGGCCAAGGCGCTGATCGAAAAGGAACTGGGATTCAAGGTCCCGGCGGACGAAGAGAAAGCCCTTGGCAAACTCCTCGGTCCTCTCTCGGGCGATCAGCAGTTTCAGAACATCGTCAAGTTTATGTCAGGCCGGATGCCCAGCGAGTGCGATTCTGCCGGCCTGAACCAGCCCGGCAGCGAAAAGTGCATTGCCCTGGTGTACGAAGGCCACGAAGCCGTCCGAAAAATTCGCGACGTGCTCGGGCCAACGGACCCGTCGAAGGCCCCTCCCGGCTCCATTCGCCGCGAATTCGGATCCACGATCATGGTCAACGCCGCCCACGCCAGTGACTCGGCGGAAAACGCGGTGCGCGAAATGGGCATCATCCGTCTCGGACAGGAGAACACCTTCAAACGGGTGATCGAAGACTTTTTCCCGAAGGCTTAACCCGGCGCGGCGGATCCCGCCACACCTCCGGCGAGGTTCGGAGGTCGTCCAGGAGCGTCTTGTCCGCCGCGGGAAACCTGAAC
>DATEKZ010000538.1:0-5550 GCA_035277185.1 Verrucomicrobiia bacterium | reverse complement strand
TGGTCCTCCCGAACATCACCTTCAACCTGACGGCGATCGACCTCTACGACACTCAGCCGGCGCCTGGCGTGACGCAAAACGACCTGCTTCTGCGCGCCACGGTCGGCCTGAAGTTCTGAAGAGTTAAACCACCTGGTTCATCAACAGGCTCGTTGCCGATTGCAGTTGCACGACCTTGTTCGCTACGTCCGCCAGGCTGGAAAGCACAAAGTCGTGATGACCCTTGCCGATCCAGGGAGACCTCAAGAGCAGGGAGGTGCAGCCTGCCACATGGGCGGCCTGGGCGTCCTGCCATTTGTCGCTGACGACGTAAGACCGTTCCAAATCGAGATGCCACTTGAAGGCCGCCTCAGTAAGCAGGCCCGCCTGCGGCCTCCGGCAGGGGCAATCATCGGTCTCGTCATGCGGGCAAACCAGGATCTCGTCCAGCGGCAACTGTCGGCGGAGCAGGTCGTGCATCCGGTCCAGCTCGCGGCGCATTTGATACCCGCGTGAGAGGCCCGGTTGATTGGTGGTGGCGAGCAGGACGAAGCCGGCCGCCTTTAGCTGTTTCAGCGGCTCCAGTGCCGCCGGGTTGAGTTTGAATTCATCCAACGTCAGAGGTGTCACCGGGTTGCCCCGCTCCACCTTCGCCAGGTTCAGGATACCGTCCCGCTCAAAGAATACTCCGGACTTCATGGTTGCGGAACTAGCAGAAAGAGGGCCGAGACAAAACCGGGAGCGAAACACCGGAATTTCGGAGGAAGTTAGTGGCACACTGAAGCGGATGAGTTGCAACTCTGCGACGACAGATTCGCAAATGCCGTGCATTCGTAGAACAATTTGCCCGCGGGATTACTGTGTCAGGTCCTTCCCGGCGCGGAAACGCATTTCCATTTCCTTGGCGATCGGCTTCGCGCGGATGACCGCGTTCTGTTCAGTTTGTCCCGGAAACGACTTCATCGTCACCCGGACGGCTGCAACGGCGTCCCCGTTACGATCGTGCAACGGCAGGCTGACGATGGCTTTTCCCTCCTCTTTGCCGTAGTAGGCCACATCCCGGGCCACCACGTTCTGTTCGTACTGGCCGGCCGGTTCGCCCACCTCAACCGGGTCATTGCTGGCAATGATCTGAAGTTCACCCTGTTCGCCTTTGCGGCCAAACAGCTTAACGCCGATCAAGCGCGGATATTTTTCCAGGGTTTCGCGGACGAGCTTGATCGCCAGCGTTTCCCGTGGCGTATAAACAATGCGAGTGTCGGCGAAGTAACAGACGGAATCCGACTTGGTCCAGAAACCGACTTTGCCTTCGGAGAACGAGGTGTCGGTAAGCGCGGGAATGGCCTGCTTTCCGTTAAGGAAGCAGAGGATCTGGTTGCCGTGGCACTCCACGGCCAGTTCGTGCCACACGCCCTTCGGAATCTCGATTTCCGGGCCGACGGGCGTGCTGCGGATGCCATCGACGAACTTATAGAACCGGAAAGTGTTTCCCAGCGAACTGGCCCGGACCACGTAATAGTTCCGCTCGTCCTGAAATCGGAAGGCAATTCCGGCCATTTGCTCGACTGCGCCCGCTACCGTCTTGAACCGGGTTGTCAGAGTGAAGTCGTCGAAGGTCTCACCCTCGAAAACAAGCAACGGAAAGTGTTCGTCGGCGGCAGCGCCACCCGGTTGCGCCAGAACCTGGCGTCGGGTGGTGACCGAAGAGGTGGTGTTGGCGGGAGCCAGCGTGGGAGGAAGGTCGTCCTCGACGATTTTCCACTCGCCCGGCTTGCCTTCACCGGAAAGGGTGCTGCGGAATCCAGGCGGTGTCTCGTTTGGTTTGGCCTGGCTGAAGTCGAAATGGCGCTCCGCCGCCCGTGCGGCCCAGGGAGCGATGACCACGGTTGCAAGCGCCAGGAATCGTAGCATTGGGCGCAGAGTACCAAAACGCGGCCGCGCGGCAAGGGCTTCCCGGGCTTAATGCTGGTAAATCATGTCGGCGATGGTGCGGTTTGCCGGAATAAACGGGAGCACGTGTTCGGTGTAAGGAGTGATGACATCCAGCACGTAGGGCTCATCCGAGTCCAGCATCCGCTGCATCGCTGCCCGCAGGTCCCGTTTGAACATGACCCGCTCCGCCGGCACGTTGAAACTTTTGGCCATTGCGATGAAGTCCGGATAAATCTGCTTCATGTTTTCGGGATCGCCGAGGTAGGTGTGACCCCGGTTGCCCTGGTAGAACCGGTCTTCCCATTGCACCACCATCCCGAGATGCTGGTTGTTGAGGATGAGCGCCTTGGCGGCGATCTTCTCGATGTGCGCCGTGGCCAGTTCCTGCACGTTCATGAGGAATGAGCCGTCGCCATCGATGTCGATCACCTGTTTGTCCGGGCAGGCCACTTTGGCGCCCAGCGCGGCGGGATAGCCGTAGCCCATCGCGCCGAGGCCCGCGCTGCTCAGGAACTGCCGCGGGAACTTGTATTGGTACCATTGCGCGGCCCACATCTGGTGCTGGCCGACACCGGTCGTGATGATGGCGTCGCCGCCGGTCAATTCGTAGAGCATCTCGACGACCGTCTGGGGGAGAATCACCTCGCCGGACTTCCCGCCCATGTGATCGCGCATGTGCTGCGACTTGAGCACTTCCTCGGTGAGGCGGTAGCGGAGCGGCGCCTTCTCCTTCCACGCCGCAATTTGCTGGTGCCAGGCCGTGAATCTCTTCCGGATCGGCCGCTTCCGGATCATCTCGTTCAACCGCGCCAGCGCGTACCGGATGTCGCTGACAATCGGCAGATTGGCGGGCTTGTTCTTGTTGATCTCGGACGCGTCCACGTCGATGTGCACGATGGTGCCGGTCTCGCAGAACTTTTCGACCTTGCCCGTCACCCGGTCGTCGAACCGCACGCCGAAGGCGAGCAACAAGTCGCCGCCTTCCTTCAGTTTGACCATCGGATCGTTGAAGCTTTTGCGAAGCTCAAACTCGCCGCTGACCGCCCAATTGGCATAGGCGGTCCCGTGCATCCCCAGCCAGCGCAATGAAAGCGGATGCGTTTCCGGAAACGCGCCGACGCCCATGATCGTTGTCGTGACCGGAATCTGCGTGGCCTCGGCGAACTTCAGGAGTTCCTCGCTGGCGTTGCCGCTGATGATGCCGCCGCCCACGTAGAGCACCGGCCGGTCGGACTTTTCGATCAGGCCGATGATTTCGTTCAGCGCGACGTCGTCCGCCTTGCGGTCGGGATTATAACCGCGCACGATCACTTCCTTGGGCCAGACGGGCTGTGCTTTTTGTTGCTGGATGTTCTTCGGGAAATCGATGACGACCGGTCCGGGGCGTCCGGTTTGCGCGATGTAGAAGGCCTCCTTGACGATGCGCGGGATGTCGTTGATGTCGGTGATCAGATAGCTGTGCTTCACGACCGGCAGGGTCATGCCGAAGAAATCCGTCTCCTGAAAGCCGCCTTTGCCGATCATCGCCTGCGGCACCTGTCCGGTCAGCGCGACCAGCGGAATGGAGTCCATGTAGGCGTCGGCGATGGCGGTGACGAGGTTGGTGGCGCCCGGACCGCTGGTGGCCATGCAGACGCCTGCCTTGCCTTTGGCGCGCGCATAACCTTCGGCTGCGAAGGCGCCACCCTGTTCGTGGCGGGGGAGAATGGTGCGGATCTTCTTCGACTTCGTGAGCGCCTGATGGAGTTCCATGCTCGCGCCGCCGGGATAGGCGAAAATGCTGTCCACGCCCTCGCGTTCGAGCGCGGCCACGAGGATTTCGCTTCCCAGCATCGTCGGGCCGACTTCGGCGCGGGCAGGGGCTTTGGTGGGCTTCGGTTCGGTTGTCGTTTTGCTCATGTTCGTGTCCTGTCTGGCTGGAAATCGCGGGCAAACAAAAAACCCACGACCGTTGCCAGCCGTGGGTTCTTGTCGAAATCAACTTACGCGCGACAAGCCCGGGCGGCATCGCCTGTTACGACGACGACCCGCTTCTCGAATTGCAGCGCTACTGGATTCATCACGGTAGGAGGGTAAACAAGGGCGGAATCGGCGGTCAAGTGTTCATTCACGAGGTTCATTCAAATCGACGGCGCCAGGTAGCTGTTACGGTGTTGTGCGGTAAAAATCCCTTTGACCGGGGAACCCCTAAAAATATCCGTCGCGGTAGGGCCGGGCCGTTGGATCGTTGGATGACGCGGAGCAGCCATGCAAGCTTCGTCCCATATAGTTTCGAGACCGCGAAACGGCGTGAATCCGTAGTTGGGCCTGTCGATGGAGTAGTGAGCCAAGAGATTGGTGGCACAAGCCCGAAGGGCTACTGGGTCAACCGTTGCCTCAACGCGTCGCTCGCATTTCTTAGCGATATGTCTGACGTTGTGAGTGCGGTTGAACCACTGAATAGCCCCAAGGCCCAGGATCCCCGCCAACACGATGATGAGAGTGAGTTCATTAGTTGGTCCTCGATCAGGCTGTTTGCCAGGCGTCCGACGTCTTCCGCAAGCGCCGCGGTGTAAGCGTCGCATCGTCCGGCTCCGATGACGGCGATTGTGGGCATTTGCTCTTTCGACACGCAGCGGCACACTTTGCAAAGTGTGCCGCTCACCGGTCCTGCGGACGCCTGGACCCTTTCGGGTCGAGGGACGATGGCGAAGTGAGGGCTTTGCCGTTCCCGTTCATCAAATGGGCGCTCGCCAACGTTGAGTAGTTCGCGCCTTCACGGGCAAGCTTGCTTTGTATCAATTCGACTTCCCGAATCAGCCAGGCGCCCGGTCGGAAAACGGTGGTGCGTTCGACGGCCTCGCCAAGCCGGCGCGCATCCTTCCCTTGAACTTTGACCCGGCCGATCGTCAGGTGCGGCTGGAAAGGGCGTTCTTCCGTGTGATCCCCGAACGTTTGGGTCTGCCGATCGATCTCCATCTGAAGTTTTTCCAGAGGCTTCAACTCGCCGGTGATGCCCACCCATACCACTCGCGGGGTCCGTGTGTTCGGAAAGCAGCCGAGGCCTTCGAGCGTGAGCTGAAACGGCGCCCGGCCCGCGCAAGCGCGAGTCAGCGCGGACTTCAGGTCGTTCACTCCATCTCCGCGAACGTTACCCAGGAATTTCAGGGTGAGATGAAGCTGGTCCGGTTTCGTCCAGCGGACTGCGTCGCCGCCCACGTCGGCTTCGAGTTGTCGCTGGAGCTGTTTCAATTGCTCGACCAACATTTGTGGCACCGCGATGGCAATGAAGGCGCGAACAGGTTCGGGGGCGCCGGGCGGATTCATAGGCGGCCACTTTAAGCCGGCTCCTGCTGGCTGATGCAGTGGAACGAACCCAGGCCCCAGATCAAATCGGTCGAGTCAATGCCGATCACCCGGCGGCGGGGGAACAGCCGGCGCAGGATCGACAAGGCCTCGGCGTCGTTCGGGTCGCGATAGGTCGGGACCAGTACCAGGTCGTTGGCAATGTAGAAGTTGGCGTAGCTGGCCGGCAGCCGTTGTCCCTGGTACTCGACCGGGCCGGGCATCGGCAGCTCAACGACGCGCAGCATGTTGCCGTTCTCCTGCCGCTTGCCACGCAGGCGGCGGAGATTGTCCTGCAGCGCCCGATAGTTTGGG
>DATEKZ010000537.1:0-4530 GCA_035277185.1 Verrucomicrobiia bacterium | reverse complement strand
CCGGAGGACGGGTGAGGGAGATTCCGAGCGGTTCATCGCCCTGACTCTCGTCTAAATCCTGGAGGTGTTCGCTTCCCATAGGCGACATTCTAAGGCGTGCCTGATTCGCCTACGACAAAATTTGTCCCGGGTCTTGAGCGGGGATCATTCCTTTGCGGCACGGTCGCCGTCGGTTCCCACGAAAAATCGCCGACCCCATGTCGTGTACACATCGCGAGCGTTACTGGTCAGGACTGTCCTCTTTACCTGGAAGAGTTCCTCGAGTGAAGGGCGGGCGATTCCGTCGTCGTCGAGACGTTGCCCCGCCAGGACCTCGGCGAAATTGAGCAGCCAGCCGGGCACTGGCACATGGATGCCCGGTGTCTCCCATACGTTGACCGTGCCATCGCGAGAGGCTGTGACGACATACTGACCGTCCGGACTGAACTCAGCCGACGCGACGACGTCGTCATGGCGCAGAGGTTCCGTCGCCGGTAAACCGGTGAACGCATCCCAGATGCGCGCAGTCCGGTCCCGTCCGGCGGTCAGCAGGCGCCTTCCATCCGGGCTGAACTGGACGGACAGGATTCCATCGGCATGCATCATCGGCTCGGTCAACGTCCGGCCTTCGCGCACGCTCCAGATCGTGGCCGTGTTGTCGGGCGACACCGCAACGACGTGTTCTCCGTCCGGACTGAATCGAACCAGCGTCACCCGGCTGGAGTGGTCGAGCAGTTTGCTCAACTCCGTTCCATCCCGCACGCTCCAGACACGCGCGGTTCCGTCGTTGGAACCGGTCACCAGCAATTCTGCGTTCGGGCTCAAATCCGCCGTGAGGACGCGGTCTCCATGCCGCAAGGGTTTCCCCAAAGGCGAACCGTCCGCGGCGTTCCAGATCATCGCTGTGTGATCGAACGAAGCCGTCACGATCTGGCGGCCGTCCTGGCTGAATTGAGCGGCTCGGAGCGGACCCTGATGCCTGAGCGGTGGAACGGCCTCGCGCCCCGTCGCGACGTCCCAAAGGCGTGCGGTGCCGTCGTCCGAGGCCGTCAGAATCCATTTTTCATCGGGGCTGAACCGGCAGAAGCGAACCGATGCTGAATGGCGCAACGGTTGAATGAGTTCCTTGCCCGTGTACCAGTCCCAGAGTCGAACACTGCCGTCCTCAGAGGCGGTGAGAGCACGGCGTCCGTCCCGACTGAGTTCGGTGGCGAGGAGCCCGGCCGGATGTTGAAGCGGCGGCGCGGCGGGTTGCCCTTTCGCCACTTCCCAAACGCGCGCCGTCCGGTCCGCCGAAGCCGTGATGATCAGGCGCCCGTCCCGACTGAACCGGGCGCTCCGGACACGGCCTTCGTGCAAGAGCACTTTCTTCATCGCGACGGTTCGCGGGACGGCCCAGATCACGGCCGTACCACTGGAATCACAAGTGACCAATCGTGTGCCGTCGGGATTGAAGTGAGCAGACTTGACGTCACCCGGATGGTATATGGATTCGGTCATCGGCCGACCATTTTCCGCATTCCAAAGACGGGCGGTTCGGTCGTTCGAGATCGTGACGACCCAATCTCCGTCCGGACTGAATTGCGCCGATCGAATATAATCGAGGTGGCGCAACGGCGGGTTCAGGGGTTGCCCGGTTTCGGCATTCCAGATTCGAGCGGTGTGGTCTTTGGACGCCGTGACCACGCGTCGGCCGTCCGGGCTGAAGCAGGCATAAAGCACGAAGTCCGAATGCGGCATCGGCGCGCCCACCGGTGCTCCCGTGTCCGCATTCCAAAGTCGCGCCGTTCCATCTTCAGAAGCGGTCACAATGCGCCGACCGTCCGGACTGAACCGTGCGTGTCGAACCCCGCCTCCGTGCGACAGTGGTGAAATCAGGGCTTCGCCCGTCACGGCATCCCAGAGGCGCGCCGTCCGATCGTCTGACGCCGTGAGAACACGACTTCCATCCGGGCTGAAAAGCGCGTAATTGACGCATGCTTTGTGGAGGAGCGGGGGCGCCGACATCCGGCCTGATTGGACATCCCAAATCCGGGCGCTACCATCTTCGGAGGCGGTCACCAGTCGGGTGCCTGAAGGATTGAACGCAGCGAGCCAGACGATGTCGGCATGCTGGAGTGGTGGAACGACTTCTTTGCCGGTGACAGCGTCCCACAATCGCGCGGTCCGGTCAAAAGACGCGGTGACCACGAGACGCGAATCCGGACTGAACTCTGCGGACCAGATTTTGTCATTGTGGCGCATCGGTTCAGCTAGCGCCGTCCCGACGGTGACATCCCAGACACGCGCGGTATTGTCCGCTGAGGCGGTCACCAACCTTCGGCCATTCGGGCTGAATCGGGCGGACAGGATTTCCGAGCGGTGCTTGAATGGGCCGACGACCGGAGCCGCGAAAGGCCGGTGAGAGAGAGCGGAAAAAAGCCTTTCGGCGGCGATTCGGTTTGACGGAGCAGATCTGAGAAGGCGAGCGAGATAGGCAAGACCCGCGCTGGGATCATCCGCTTTCAGAAACTCGTCGGCCTTTTGCATCTGCATTTTTAGCAAAGCATCTTCGGCGCGCAGGCGCTGACGCGCCTCCTCGCGCACCAGCTTTTCCACCTTTCGGGTCTGGGTTTGTTGATAGAAATAGGCGGCTGTTGCGAGCAGGGCCAACCCGGCCACCATGGCGCCCAGGCGAGTCAGGCGAGCCAGGCGCCTTTCGAGCGTATGCAGACGCTTGACGGATTTGCCGGCCTGCAGCAGCAGGAGATCCGAACGCATTTCAGCAGCGGACTGATAACGTTTGCGCGCGTCGGGCTCGCAGGCCTTGAGCAGGACCTCGTGAAGCTCCCGCCAGGCTGATTCGTCCGACAACCCCTCCCATTGGGTTGGCGGTTCAGGAAAGTCCTGGCGGTCTTTGCCGGTGGAAATCTCGTAGAGCACTTTTCCCAGGCTATACAAATCCGCGGGGACCGACCCGGGTCCTTCCGGAGGGATGTACCCTTCTGTGCCGGCGAAGGTGATGGCTTCGTCGGCCCAGGTGACCAAACCGATGTCGGCCAGTTTGGGGATGTTGTTTACGAAGATAACGTTGGAAGGCTTGATGTCCCGGTGAACCAGTCCGTGCTGATGGAGGTTCTCCAGGGCGTGTGACAATGACAGCCCGATCCGCAGGCATTCGTGCAACGGCAGGTGCCCTCGTTGTGCAATCTCACTGCGAAGGGTCTTCGGCGCGTAGCGGTCGGGATCGATCTGCTGCCCGGCGGACTGGTCGTCCGCCAACTCCATCACACAATAGAAGTAGCCGTCACTCTTCCCGACGTGCAGGATCGCGACCTGGCTTTCGTGCAGGCGGGAAACGGGTTCGAATTTCTGGATGCCGGCAAACTCGCGTTCGAACGGGCGATCCGTGTCGAATTTGTTCCGGTTAACAATTTTGACGGCGCGGAATGCCCCCGTGACGCTCTTTGCGAGCCACACATCGCCGTAACTTCCCCGGCCGATGCGGCGAATCAGATGGTAGTCCGGAACGACGGGTGGCGGAGAGGAAGGCGTGTCGGGCGTCTGAACGGCGCCGGCAACGAGGCGCCTGAGCGGTTTCAGGTCTGCCGGACTGTCGGACATAAGCCCTAGTGTGGCGCAACGGACGCCTCTTTACAATAGCTCCGGCGATTCGGAGAATCACGGTAGTGTTTTTTGGCAAGGGCAAGGGAATGGGGGCAGTGGAATCCATTAAGAAACTATTCCTTTGCCCCCATTCCCTTGCCATCCAGAACGAAATTTTACAGGCCCTGCCACGGTTCCCTCGGGAGCAGCACGCTATCGACGGTAGTCGCTGATTCTTTTGGCGAGCTGACGCAGCAGCTTTCGCTTTGTTTTCCACGGTGTTGCCCGGAGGTTCGTCGGCCTAAGGGGAGTTATCAAAGACGGGTTCAGGATACGGAAGCTTCCACGGAGGGCACGGGCCATCCCTTGAAAGACTTTCATCAGCCCGTGGATCATGGCTTCGAAAGTCTTTTGGGTTTTGGCACTCACACCGGGCGTTTTTCGAGGTTCCGTATCTCTTTCTTCACGAGGGCCGAGATTCGGTATTTTGCCATGTAAACCTGCGCGAGACTGACCCCGTATTTTTGAGCGGTTTTCTTTGGGGACCACTGCTTGACCACCTGTTGATGGAAGAGAAGAAACTGTTTGGAACTCACCTTCTGCTTCACTTTTTCAAGGGCGACTTCCATCATGTTTCGCTCCCATTCCTCCTGCCAAAGCGCTTCCAGCACCGGCCCGGCCGGGTCGGGAATGCGGTCCACGGTCGGCGTTCGCGCGGTTTCATCGCGCCGCGGCATCCTCCCCTCTTCCTCCTGCCGGTGTCGTTTGCGAAACTGGTCAATAATGCGGCGCCGGGTGATGAGCAGGAGCCAACTCTTGAAGGAGCCGTGTTCGGGATCGGTTTTGAACCCCCCCATTCCCTTCGCTACCGAGATCACGGCTTCCTGCACCACGTCCTGCGATTCGGCGTCCGTCAACCCGGCCTGCCGAGCGACGCCATAAATCAGCTTCCAGTACGTATTGAAG
>DATEKZ010000536.1:0-3163 GCA_035277185.1 Verrucomicrobiia bacterium | reverse complement strand
ATTACGGCTGGTGCTGGCAACCCACTGTCGCCGTGGTCAGTGCCGGCTGGCGGCCCTATTGCGATCGCGGGCGCTGGGTCTGGACGGATGCTGGCTGGTACTGGCAATCGGATTATTCATGGGGCTGGATTCCCTTCCACTACGGCCGCTGGCATCTCAGCCCGGCCTCCGGCTGGGTGTGGGTGCCCGACACCGTCTGGGGACCGGCCTGGGTCACGTGGCGATACTCCGACGCCTATTGTGGCTGGGCGCCGCTGCCTCCACGATGCTACTACGATGTGGGATTCGGATTCAGGTTTCGCGGTTCCCGCGTGGGCATCGGTTTCGACTTCGGGCTGGGGTACGATTACTACACGTTCGTTCCGCTCAACCGCTTTTGTGACCGCACGCCGTGGCATCACACGCTGCCGAGATCGGGAATCGTGAGGGTCTTTAACAACTGCACCGTCATCAACAATTACATCAGAGGAAACAACAACAACGTCATTGTCAACGTGGGGCCGGGCACGCGCGGAATCGCCGCGGCGTCGCGCACCGAGATCCGCAAAGTCGCGCTGCGCGACGTCAACCCTTCCCCCGGCACACCGATCAAGGCGGACCGGCTGGATCGCGACGGTGCCGCGCTGGCGGTGTATCGTCCCAAACTGCCCCAACAGGCGACCCGGCCGCCGGCGGAGATTACGCGGCGCCAGCAAGAGGTCCGCAAAAAGTCCGAGGCCCTTGCCAATTCCGACGGCGTGAAGCTGGCCCGCGCCAGCCGCGAGCAGCGGACCGTGATTCCCTCACAACCGCGCGGGTCTTCCGCGGGTTCATCGGCCAGACTCGTTCCTTCAACTCGCGCCTCGGATGCCGCTCCAACAGCGGAAGTCCGTACTCCGAGGTCGGAGGTGCGCCCGGGAATGGACGTTTCATCGCGCGGACGTTCGGAACCGCGAGCTGCAGCCCCTTCGTCCCAACCTGTTAGACCGTCGGCAACGCGCGACAACTCGTCGGCTCAACCGGATAGCCCCTCCAGGAGCGTCACCGAATCGACGGGCCGTTCGCCGGAGCCTCGTGTGACGGCGCGTCCGTCCCCGCCCACCGTCAGTCCGCAGCCCAACCCGCGGCGTGAGGTTCGCACCGAACCCGCGGCCCGGTCTCTGCGGCCGGAGCAACGCAACGTCATCGCGCCACCTTCGCAACCTTCCACGCCCCTCGCCCGCTCGCCGGAGCCGCGAAGCCAATCGCAATACACACCACCGCCTGCCCGGCCGGCCCCGCGAGTTGAACCCCGGCCCGAGCCGCGAGTTGAGTTACGGTCGTACGAATCGCCCGCGCCACGTTCGGCGCCGCCTTCGTTCACGCCGGCGCCGAGTCGGCCATCTTCGTCGCCGCCGCAGACGGTTGCGCCGCGCCAGGCGCCCAGCTACAGCCCTCCCCGGAGCGAGCCGCGCAGCTACTCGCCACCGCCATCATCTTCGCGGGCGGTCGAGTCGCCGCGTTCCTCCAGCCCTCCTCCGTCTTCGAGACCGTCTCCCTCGCCGGACCGCCCGTCACGCACGGAAGGTGGTGGTCGAAGGGAACGGTAGTTCGGGATGGAAAAAGGGGCACGCTCATGGGCAAGTCGGCACGCGTCGCATCAGTCCTGGCAATGACCTGTCGATGGGGTTGCCCGCTTGCCTCTTTTCGCCAATTCATCCTGACGGCGGCGGCGTTGCTCGGTCTGGGTATCGCGAGCGCTAGGGCGCAACCCCAGGTACTCTATTCCACCGGCTTCGAAGCCTCCGAAGGCTTCAGCCTCGACCTGCCCCTGGTTGATCAGGGGAATTGGACCGGCCTCGGAGCCGATGGCAACAAGCAGCTCAATGGGAACGGGCTTGTGGAGGATTTCTTTGGCGGCCAGGGCCAGCACGCGTACGTCGGCTTCGATCCCCTCACCGGCACCAACGACACACTCAACGTATGGCGCCCGCTAAACTTCGACCCCATCGCCACCGGCAAACCTGTGGTGAAGTTCACGGTTTCGATGGCTGTTTTCGACTCAACGAACGGGGTCTATGACTGCTTCCGTTGGAGCGTTTACAACAACACAAACGGCGGGACGAGGCTGTTCACCATAGACTTCGACAACTCGACGCTCGGAATTAATTACATTCTGGACGACAACGTCGTTGCGGCAACCGACTACACCTTTGAGCCGGCGGACCTGGATCAGAACAAAGGCATCTACGATCTCGAAGTCACCATGAATTTTGCGAGCAATCGGTGGTCGGCGACGCTGAACGACGTGCTCTTCGTCAGCTCCAAACCGATCACTACTAAAGGCTCGGCGTTGAGTCTGGGCGACATCGACGCCGTTTGGGTTTATGGTGCGTTCACCAACGCGCCCGGCGACAATTTCATGGTTTTCGATAACTACAAGGTGACCGCCGAAGCTTCCGCCCCTCTCCCTTTCCAACTGGAGTCGCTCGGTCATCTTCCGAATGGCGCGTTCCTCCTCCGTCTTAGTGGGGAGCCTGGACGCAGCTACGCCATCGAAGCCACCTCTGACTTTATCGACTGGTTCGCTTTGAAGACAAACACCGCTGGCCCCGACGGCACGTCGGATTTTCTGGACGTCACAGCGTCCAACTACAGCCACAGCTTCTACCGCGCGCGATGGGTGCCGTAGGAAAAGATCGCGAGGTGCAACGGCGCTGAGCCGTTTAGGATCTGACTCCGCCAGTAATAGCTCCATTCCATTTCGCAAATACAGTAGTGTCCTGGTTGCTCCGGCGGCGGTCTATGAACGCTGGGGAAGGGCGCTCGCATAGAGCCCACTACAAGTCTCAAGTCTTGAGACCAGGACACGTCCGACTCTCCTTTGACCCGCCGTTCCCGGCGTGTTAGCGTTTTCGCGGCGGAGGCCCGAATGAAAAACGCGACGAACATAGGCGGTTACCTGATTCAGCGGCTCGCCGCGCACGGCGTTCACCATGTCTTTGGCATCCCGGGCGATTACGTGCTCGGTTTCTACGAGCAGCTTCTCCAAAGCCCGATCCGCCTCGTCAACACCTGCGATGAACAGGGCGCCGGCTTTGCGGCCGATGCCTATGCCCGCGTGCGCGGCCTCGGCGCCGTTTGCGTTACCTATTGCGTCGGTGGATTGAAAGTGGCCAACACCACGGCGGAGGCCTTCGCCGAG
>DATEKZ010000535.1:0-7033 GCA_035277185.1 Verrucomicrobiia bacterium | reverse complement strand
ACTCGCTTTTCTCTCCAGATCTCAGTGCCAGCGTCCTCAATCCGGGCGGCGGGACGCACGCCCTCGACGTCAGGCAAGATGCCTGACGCTGCACCCGCTCTCCCGCTCGCCAATAGTCCCTCGGTGACCCCGAACCGGCTTCGGCCGACCGATTGAGTATTCCGGCTCAACCGCAGCACCAGCCGCCTCGGCCGCAACACTTCGCAGATGAGGGCAACGATTTCATCGAGTCGGGGCAGCCACGCGGCGGTGTAAAGCTTCAACACGAGCGTCGTGTCGTAGCGATCCAGCACCAAGCCCGGCCAACCGTCGCTTTCGCCGTTGATCAATCGATAGCCCGTTGTCTGATCGTCGAAGGCGCCGCTTCGCCGCGCGACGGCCTGCTCCAATCGCGCCCGCCACCAATCCCGGTCGATCGCCTGCGGCTTGCCGGCGTGCAGGACCCGCACACGGATCCCCGAGTCGGGGTCATAGAGGCCGGCTGCGAGAAACCGGTCCTTTCGATCATAAATGACCGCCAATTCGCCGGCGTCCCCTTCGCGGTTCTGATCGCGGATGCTGTCGGCGAAGAGCCAAGGATGTCCGGAGCGGATGATGGACTCGGCGGCGGCGGTGACGCGCAATCGCAACGTTGCGGGCTTTGCAGAAGCAGTGCGGAGCGCCCGGCTCATGGTCCGCCCATGACTCTCACATCCCGTATGTCGGCGAGGAATGGCAACTCGTTCCGATACTTCTCCAGGGCGTTCAAATCCAAACGGCCGGCAATCCAACCTTCTCCGTCGCCGGCATCGGCAAGAATTTCGCCGTGAGGATCAACAATCATCGAGCGGCCGGTGTAAACATGCTGCGGGTCGCGTCCACAACGGTTCACTCCCACAACGTAAGCCTGGTTTTCAATCGCCCGCGCCTGCAACAGCCGCACCCAATGATGAATGCGCTTCTGCGGCCAGTTGGCAATCACCGCAAAGACGTGCGGCCGGTGTGCCGCCGTCACCACGCGGAAGACCTCAGGAAAGCGCAGGTCGTAGCAAACGAATGGCGCCACCGTCCAGCCGGCCCACGTGAAAATCACCGGCTTTTCTCCCGCTGCGTAATTCTTCGACTCACCTCCGAGCGTGAACGGCCGCATCTTCGCGTAAAAGGCCAGCAACTCCCCCGCCGGCGAAAAGACGAGCGCTTTGTTCCGCGCCCGCCCATCCCTTCCGCGCATCGCCACGCCGGCAACCAGACAGACGCCGAACTCCCTGGCTGCACCGGCGAGGAACTGCTCCGTCTCGCCGCCATACGATTCGGCGATTTCCGCGGTGTTCATGCTGAAGCCGGTGGCGAACATCTCGGGCAGGACAACGAGCGAATCCCTCTCCGGCGCGGCCGCGGTCAGCAGTCGGCGGACTTTGTCAAAGTTCGCCGTTTTGTTTTCCCAGGCGATGTCCAGTTGGAGGGCAATGACGTTCACACGCCGGTCTTACGACAACTCTTTCACTTCCCAACCCTTGCGATACACCCGTCGCACGTATTGGTTGGCCTCCTTCACGCCGGTAAATTTCAGCTGCTTCGCGTCCCAATCGAGCGTCGTCTTCGGAAACCGCGTGGCGACGCTGCCCAGCAGAACCGCCTCGGTCAGCGGGCCGGCGTAGTCGAAGTTGGCCTGTGTCTTGTCCTGGCCGCGAATCGCTTCGACGAACTGATGCCAATGGTTCGCGCCCTGGACTTCCGGCATCTTGAAATCCTTGAAGTCCGCCTCGGGAAGCAGCTTCGGCCGCGCAATGTGCGGCAGCACCATCACGCCTTTTGTCCCAAGGAAGATCGATCCCTGATCGGGAAGCTTGCCGCCGGCCTGGGCCACAATCTCCGCGGGTGGACGCTGGTCGCCGTCATACCAGATCACATTCACTTTCTTCTCCGCCGTGAACGCGGTGCCCGGAAAGACGTAAGGAATGATAGCGTCGGTCGCCCAGGAATGTTCGTTCGGCGCGGCGCCCTCGCTGCGGACACTGAGCGGCGCGGTCAGCGCCAGGGCTTTGAACACCGGATCGTAGATGTGGCACCCCATGTCGCCAAACGTGCCGGTTCCGAAATCAAGCCGCTTGCGCCAGTTGCCCGGATGATACCAGCGACCGTCGATGAACGGCCGCTCGGCGCACACGCCCAGCCACAGGTCCCAGTCGAATCCCTCGGGAACGGGATCGTTGCGTTTCGGCATCGGGCCTTTGTCGCCCCACTGCTTGTTGCTCCAGGTGTGAACCTCCTTCACCCTGCCGATGGCGCCGTCCTGAATCAGCCGCACGGCCAGCCGGTACTCGGCGGCGGAATGGATCTGGATGCCCATTTGCGTGACCAGTTTTTTGTCCCGCGCCATCTCAGTGAGCCGGCGCGTCTCGTAGATGTCGTGGGTGAGCGGTTTCTGGCCGTACACGTGCAAGCCGCGTTGCATCGCGCTCATGGCAATCGGTCCGTGCATGTGGTCGGGCGTGGAAACATTGACCGACGTGAGTTCCTTCTCCTTGTCGAGCAACTCGCGCCAGTCGGCATAAACCCGCACCTTGGGCCACTTTTTCTTCAGCGCTTCGCCACGCTCCGCTTCCACGTCAGCCACCGCAACGAGTTCCACCTGCGGATGCCGCGCAATCTCCGAGAGGTCCGACAGCGCCATCCCGCCCGCGCCAAAGCTGGCGTGCAACACGCGCGCGGCCGGCGGCGCGCTGAGCATTCGGGGCACAAAGAACGGGACCGTCAACGAAGTCGCGGCGGTAACCTTGAGAAACGAACGACGGGAGAGGCGACGTGATGGATTCATATGCAGTCCGTTTTAACCGATGAGAGCCGGAAAGAGCAAAGAGGAAGTGAACGACGGATTCCGGGCACGCCACCTCGGATGGGCCCGAAACGGTCCGAGGTTGAGGCCGCCCGGAAATCTGCCATGATATCGCCCCGTGAAGCTGGTCTCCTGGAACGTCAACGGACTGCGGGCCGTGTTGCGGAAAAATTTTCTCGATTACGTCGCCGAGGAAGCGCCCGATATGCTCTGCCTGCAGGAAACGAAGGCGGGGCCGGACGACGTGGAGCAGCTTTGGCCGGCGGCCTACACGACCTACTGGAACACCGCGGAGAAGAAAGGTTATTCGGGCACCGCCCTTTTCACCCGCACCCGGCCTCTCAACGTGGCCCGCGGCATCGGCCGGATCGCGCACGACAAAGAGGGCCGGGTTCTCACCGCCGAGTACGCGAATTTCTTTCTGGTAAATGTTTATGTGCCGAACTCGCAACGGGAGTTGACGCGGCTTTCCTATCGCCAGCAATGGGACCGGGATTTCCTCCGCTATCTCAAAAAGCTGGAGGCAAGAAAACCGGTGATCTTTTGCGGTGACCTCAATGTGGCACACACCGAGATCGATCTCGCCAATCCGAGGGCGAACGTGGGCAATCACGGCTTCACACCGCAGGAACGCGCCGGCTTCGGCGCTTTCGTGAAGACGGGCTTCGTCGACACGTTTCGGGAATTTGAAACCGGCGGCGGGCATTACACTTGGTGGAGTCCACTGGCGGGTGTGCGCGCCCGGAATGTCGGGTGGCGCATCGATTACTTCCTCATTTCGGCCGCGCTCCGTCCGCAGCTCAAACGCGCATTCATCCGCCCCGACGTGCCCGGCTCGGACCATTGCCCGGTCGGGATTGAGATAGAATAGAAACGGCGGTCATGGACCGCCGAATGCCTCTGCCTGCCTGGTCGGGCATCGCGGATTATGGGCCGCCTCTCTCTCCCGGCGCCGGCTCGTTGAGCACCGCCCAAAACATCCCCAACTGTTTGATCGCTTCGCTGAATTGCTGAAAACCGACGGGTTTGACGACATAGGCGTTGACTCCGAGCCGATAGCTGTTGACCAGATCGGCCTCTTCGCGCGACGAAGTCAGCATCACCACCGGGATAACCTTGAGCGATTCGTCTCCTTTCATCTGGCGGAGTACTTGCAGCCCGTCCACCTTCGGCATTTTCAGATCAAGAAACACCACGACAGGATGGCCGGGTACGCGGTCCTGAAATTTGCCTCGCCGATACAGGTAATCCAATCCTTCGGCGCCGTGTCGGGCCACGACAACTTCGTTGGCCAGATTGTTCTGTTTCAACGCGGCCAGCGTCAGTTCGATGTCGTGGAGGTTGTCCTCCACCAGCAGAACGGGTCTTACCTGGTTCATAGCTTATCCTTTCGTTGCGGTCGGGACCGTGAAATAGAATGTCGCTCCTTCGTTCACTTTGCCTTCGGCCCACGTTCGCCCGCCGTGGCGCAAAACAATCCGCTGGACATTGGCCAGACCGATGCCCGTCCCTTCAAACTCTTCGGCCTGATGCAGTCGTTGAAACACGCCGAACAGCTTTCCCGCATATTGCATGTCGAACCCGGCGCCGTTGTCCTGCACTGAAAACTCCAGTTCGTCGCCGCTGTTCTGGCGGCAGGCTATCCGGATCTCCGCGCGATCCCGATGCCGTGTGTACTTTGCCGCGTTGGAAAGCAGGTTCACCCAAACCTGTTTGAGCATGGCTCGATCCACCTGTGCCTCGGGCAGAGGGCCGACCTTCCACTCGATGTTCCGGCCCTGGGTGTCGCGGGCCATTTCCCGAATGACCTCGGCGACGAGTTCGCCGACATTAACCGTTGATCGTTGCATCTCGGAACGACCCATCCGGGAGAAGACCAGCAAATCGTCGATCAACGTGCCCATTTGCCGCGCCGCCCCGGAGATGATTTCCAGATAACGCCGGCCCGACTCGGTCAGAACAGAGGACGAATCCTGCTGCAGCATGTCGGCAAAGCCGTTAATGTGTCGCAACGGAGCGCGCAAATCGTGTGAGACCGAATAAGTGAACGCTTCCAGTTCTCTATTGACCGCTTCGAGCTGCGCAGTGCGTTCCTGGACGCGATGCTCCAGGGATTCGTTCAGCCGCCGGATTTCATCTTCGGCCTGTTTGCGTTGGGTGATGTCGCGCACAAACGCGCTGAAGATATGATGGCCCGCCACTCGAATGGGTGTGATGGCCAATTCCACGGGGAACTCGCGCCCGTCGCGGCGCAGCGCCGTGATTTCAATCCGTTTGTTCAGCACCGGCCCTTCCTCGGTGGCCAGGAAATGCTTCAACCCGCGCCGATGGGCTTCCCGGTAGCGGGGCGGGACAATCGTGTCGGCAAGACTTTGCCCGAGGATCTCCGGGCCGCTCCAGCCAAAGATTTTTTCCGCCTCGCTGTTCCAGCTCGTGACCGCCCCTTTTTCGTCCATCGTGATCACCGCATCCAGCGCGGTGTCGAGCACCAGCCGCACGCGCTCCTCGCTCTCGCGCAAGGCCTTTTCGGAACGCTCGATTTCCATCCGTTGCCGTTGCACGCCTTCGGCCATCTCGTCAAAGGCCCGGGCCAAATGGTTCAACTCTCCTGGTCCGTAAACGAGCCCGGTACGCGCCGCCAGATCTCCTGCGCTCAACCGCCCCGTGGCGCCGACCAGCGCCTTGACCGGACGCAGGATGTGGATGTTCGCATAAATCTGCGCTGCCAATAACGTCAGTGCTGCCACCGCCCCGAGGATCGCCAGGTTGCGAACCAGAATCTGTGTCGTTTCGCCGAAGGCCAGGGACTTTGGAATTCCCACACTCACATACAAACTCGCCTTTTGTCCGCTACGAATCGGCGTAAAGGCGTAGAGCCGCGACACCCCGTCCAGCCCGCGCACTTCAGCCGTGCCCTCCCCTTTGGCCACGATCCTCCCCATGAGTGGAGAACCACCGAAGGGTCTGCCTGCCAGTTTTTCGGGGTCAGGATGGCGGGCCAGGACATACCCTTCCCGATCGTGGACGGTGACCACGCCTCCTTCCGGCAGTTGCTCCTTGGTGATCGCGCCGTTCAGCACGCTCAGATCCAGCGCCGCATAGACCACGCGAGCCAACTGACCTTTTTCGTCGAAGACAGGATGCCCGAAAAGCAGGCTCGGTTTGACCGCGCCCTCGCCCGCCTGATAACTCCCGATGGCGAAATCCTGCGTTTCGAGAACCCGCCGCACATGGGCCCGGTCAGCCAGATTGGTGGGACCGCTGCGTCCAAAGGAACACGCCACCAGATCGCCATTCGTTTCAATCAGGCCAAAGTCCACGTAGTCCCGGTAAACCTTCGGCATGTTGGCGAAGAAAACGTCGAAAGCGGCCAGGTCGTTGCCTCTGGCCTGCGGAAAGCGGGACAACGCCACCAGGTGTTGTCGGGCGGCTTCCACCAGGGCGAGTTGATTGGCGGCCGCCAACTGGACCACGCTGATCGCGTCCTTTTCAACCCGAAATGCCCCGAATCGCCGCTCTTCCAGATTGGTGTAGAGCGCCAGCACCAAAGCCGGAATGACAGGCAACAAGACAAGCAACAACAGACGCGCACGGAGTCCCATAAACGCTCAAACCGGATCCATCCAACCGAGGAATTGTTAGCGGTAGGACGGGGACAGGGCAAGACGCGTGTTCTTGAGTATAACCTATTGAATTCAAATATGTTAAGAGTCTGTCTTGCGGATTCAAAACTGATTCGTCATCGGACCGGCCATTCGGGAAACGCGATCTTGTCAAAATCGATGCGGGTCGAGTTGAGGTTGAGATAAATGGTCACCTGTTTGGGCCACGCGTGGGAATAGTCGAGTTGCCATGCGCTATCGTGGCGTAACTCGTCACTGCGACCGCGATAGAGAATCAGGCGCAGACCGATTCCCTCGATCTCCCGCAGCCCGGCCAGGAATTCAGTCAGCGATGCGGCGTCGCCCTCAAAACTCAACCGCGTGCCCCAGTCCGGCGGCCAGTAACTGACCGTGCCATCGACAAACTTGAATTTTTCATTCTGGACCACCTTCCGGATCGCCTCGGCCTTCTGCGGATCGTAGTCTTTGGGAAACTCAATGTCCCGGCCGATCGACCGGCTCAAGGCATAGGCCGCCAATGGCAAAAAAGCCGCGCACAGGATAGCGATCCACTTGATTCGAGATTTCATAACGGTTCCTTTCCCGGGAGTTGAAG
>DATEKZ010000534.1:0-5038 GCA_035277185.1 Verrucomicrobiia bacterium | reverse complement strand
CACTCGCGTCAGGGCCGCCAACTGCACGTGTCGCGCCCATCCGACCACCGCGTGCAGTTCGACGTAGCCGCGGTAATCTTTGATGTCCGGATTGTCCTCCACGTCGCCGATGTACACCCAGGTCCGGGGAGAGAGCGTGAGCTGAAGTTTGCCGGGTTTGCCGAATACGAAGGAGGGCTTGAAATAAACAATGTTCAGGCTCCGGGAAGAAAGACCGTCACGCCCGTTCGATTCGTGCTGGACACCCGCCTGCAAATCGAGCCGGAACCACTCCGCCCATTGGCCCTGGTCCACCTCCGGCCCCCAGTAAAGCAGTTCCGGACGGTAGCTGCTGTCGAAAAATGGCGCCGAAGGCTCGTTCCAGTCCCACAACGACGTCTGGGTGTAGCCCAGGAAAAAATTCGTCACCCACGGCACCCGTTTCGCGATCCGGCCCTCGCCGGTCAGAAGCTGATACTTGAAGCTGATCTGAAATTTCGCGTTCGGCGATTCCGTGCCGGCGATGAAGTAAAACGGTTCATGTGGAAAGAAGTGCGCCTGAAAAAAAGGCACCGGATCGTCGGCACGGATTCTCCCTGCTTCCTCTTCGTGGTTCATCGGCTTCAGCGTCGGTGCCTCCGGCTGCCGGACTTCCAGAGCGACGCGGTGAACGCCTTCGAGCCGGATCTCAATCCGGACCTGGCCGGCAAGCAAATCCGACAGAGGCAGCCGGTATTCCCGCCGCGCGAACCCGCCCGGCGGAATCACCACGTCCCCGGCTTCCGAACGGCGGCGCAGTTCCAGTTCCACCTTGTTGGTCCGCTGCTCCAATAGCATCTGGCCTCCGATTCTCTCCGGGAACGAACGCCTCGCCTCGACTTCCGAGTCGTTCAAATACGTCAGCCAGATACTGGCGCGATCGCCTGCCGCCACTGCGTTCGTTGGTCCGGAGAACACCGTGGCCGCCCCCTGCGCCCTGACGGTGCATCCCGGCGCGACGATGGCCAGCGCGACGAAAAAGACTCCGACTCGCCGCGCGGCCCGTGGGCCAAATCGTTTCGCGGTGATTTCGGTTGTGGTCCGATTCCGCAGCTTGCCGGGCCAATCAGAGTTCATAAAGAATCCGGGACATCGCCTACGCCCGTTCGTGGTCAAACACAAGGCAAAGCTGGCGCGAATTGGCGGGACCGGGATGGCTGCGCTCGAAATCCGTGCTCTCCATTTCGGACATTGAACGCGCGCCGGATTTCCCGATATCCTCGATGCCATGGCCAAAGCCAAAAAACCGGAAACCGGCGAAGGTTACCTCGGCGAAATCCTGGTTCACAAGATTTCGCGTGCCGTGGGCGTCGTGGAGAACGTGATCGAAGCCCGGGACGGGTGGCCGCCGGAGATCACGTTGAAGCTGAAGGATGGCTCCATCAGGAAGGGCAAGCTCAGTGATTTCCGGGAGGCCAGCAGCGCCGAGCGGAAAGAGATCTCTCCCTCTTGACCGCTTGACGGTTGCGCCGCTCGGATCGTGGATCCGAATTCAGCCCGACACAAATGGGGTTGATTGTCGCGAACCGCAATGGCGTAACGCACGGTATTGCCCACTCGCCATTCTTCCGACCGGATTGCAATTTGCGTGAACAGCTGCAATTCGCGTCAGCGGATTCGCGTATTTTTTGCAGTGAATGCAACCGCGTTGACGGTCGGACGACCGGATTCAACGTCTTCCGCCACGACAGTTTGCAATCCCATCGCGGACTTCGATGCATGTTGCAATGAACGCCCCCGCTGAAGATGTGATTTTCGTGCGGCATTCCGCTGGCAGGCTTCAGGCTGGATAAACGAAGTTGCCGATAAAACATCAACAAAATGCCACCTCATTTCACGCCCGGCGCCGTTCGTCGGGTTGAAAGGACGTGGCAAAACCGTCATGAGAAAGGAATAGCATTATGAAGGCTGACGTTTATGAAAAGGAAGCTACAGATCGCCGTCGGTCCGGGGACAAACCCGGTTCCTGGAAACCGGGCGCCGCTCAGGACGACGTGATGCAAAAACTGGAAGCGGCTGGCACTCCGGGTCCCGCGCACAAGGCTCTCGACGCTCTGGTGGGGAACTGGAAGGCCGAGGTGAAGTGTTGGACGGACCCGGGCGGGTCGCCCAACGTGAGCCAGGGGAGCGCGAATGCAAGCTGGACGTTGAATGGGCGTTTTCTGGAGGAGGAGTTCCACGGTGAAATGATGGGCAAACCGTTTAGCGGGAAAACTCTGATGGGCTTCGACAATACGAAGCAGACGTTCAACAGTGTCTGGATGAGCGACACACAGACTTCAATGTTTACGAGCGAGGGCAAGGGAGACAGCGGGAACAAGGTCATCACGCTCGAAGGCAAAGCCAGCTGCGCCGCCACCGGTCGCAAGGACGTACCCATGAAAACGGTGCTGCGCTTGATCAGCCCCGTCAAGCACACCCTGGAAATGTTCGACGGAAGCAAGGGGAACGCGAAGACAATGGAAATTACCTACACCCGCCAGTAAAAAGTATCGTCGGCGCGAACGCAGCGGCCCCCCGTGGGTCGCTGCGTTTGCTTTTTAACCGATGGTGTTTCGGCGCGCGCGCTCCCATCTCGCCGGGATTGTTCCGGTCTGGCTTTCCCGGCTGCAAACGAATTCCGCTGATGCGGGTTTCTCACGGGATCTTTGCGCGCTTGAATCCGTGTTCATCCGGGCCCAGCATAGAACGATTCGATGAAACTGATTCAGACGCTGTCCCTGGTCGTGCTTCTCAGTGGTTTTGCCGTCGGTCAGATGTTTCCTCCTCCCCAGACCCAATGGGAGCGCTACCTCGCCGCGAGCGCGTGGTCATTGAAAAGGCTTTCAAACGACGGCGTTATCGTCGGCGGTTACGCGCTTACGAACGGAATTGACTTCTACCTCGCCCGGCTGGACCCCGCGGGTAACGCCCTCTGGGAGCGTTTGTATGGTGGCCATGATTATGATAACGCCTATGATGTCGAGGCCATATCGGACGGCGGGTTCATCCTCGCCGGCCTATCGCGCTCAGGTGCGGGTGGCGATAAATCCACTCCCAACTACGGCGGCAGCGATTACTGGATCGTTCGCGTCGATTCCCAGGGGAACAAGTTGTGGGACGCCAGCTTTGGCGGCTCTTTGAATGATTTACCGCGTGCGGTCCTGCAAAGAAGCGACGGAAGTGTTCTGGTCGGTGGAGAATCCTTTTCGCCAGCCGATGGCAATAAGACTTCACCCAACCTTGGATCATGGGACGCATGGCTGGTTTGTGTTGCGACGAATGGCGGCAAACTTTGGGAAACGTCATTGGGCGGCACGAATTACGACAGTGTGTATGCGCTGACACACACGCTGGACGGGAAGCACGTGCTTGCTGGCGTCTCCGAGGGACCCAGTAGCGGCAACAAGGTTTCGGACGGCTTTGGAAATTGGGATTTGTGGGTGGCGTGCGTCGATGCAAACGCAACCAAACTCTGGGATCGCTCGTTTGGTGGTAACGACCACGACTACGCACAAGACGTGCAGTTGACCGCCGACGGCGGGTTCATTGTGGCGGGCTATTCCTTTTCGGGAATTAGTGGAAACAAAACAACTCCCCACTTCGGTAGAGGTGATGGCTGGGCCGTGCGCCTTGATTCGACTGGCAATAAGCTGTGGGACCGGTCGTTCGGCACTACGAATTACGAGTCGTTCCATGCTGCTGCCGTGACTCCGGACGGCGGATTCATATTCAGTGGCGAAACGCAAGCTGACTTCTGGATCGTTCGCACGGATGCCTCGGGCATCAAGCTGTGGGAGCGTACTTTTTCGGCTCCCGATATAGATCGTGCGCACGGTGTCGTCGCACTCCCCAGTGGGGGATATATCGTGAGTGGTATCCTGGGTGTCGACGGCGCCGAACAAACGCGGCTTCTGCGATTGCTATCTGATAGCCCCATTCTGCGTCAGCCTCAATTCTCCGACACCAGCTTCAGCTTCTTCCTCAACGGCACAGCAAACGACTATGCCGTTGAGTTCTCGACAAACCTGTCAAGCTGGACCGCCCTCGGAACGAATCGTCTCCCAGTGACCGGGTCGGAAGTTCCCGTGATCTATCCAACAGCCACCGCAATGGACCGGCGCTTCTACCGTGCCCGGCACGTACCGTGACCGCGCCAACTGCGCCGGGTGAAGAAGAACACGCGAGGCTGCTGACCTTGGACGTGCGAATCGAGTCGATGAAACTGATTCCGATGGTTTTCCCGATCGCGCTGCTCTGCGTCGCGAATGCGGCTTCCCCCGGCAACGCGCCGCCGTTGCCGATCACCGGCGCCCGCATCGTGAACGTCGCCACGGAACCGCAATTGCAAACCGCGATGGGCAATCTGCAAAACGGCGACACACTCCTGCTCGCCGACGGCACCTACAGTCTGACCTCCAGCCTCTACATCAATGGCCGGCACAACATCACGATCCGCGGCAATGCCGGCAGCTCCAACGTCGTCCTCGCCGGCAAAGGCATGGACAATTCCAACCACGACGGTGTCCCGTTCGGCATCTGGTCCAATGGCACCAACACGACCATCGCCCATCTCACGATCCGCGACACCTGGGACAACGAAATCATTTTCAACCCGGGCGCGCAGTCGCCGCGCGTCTATTGCGTGAGGCTGATCAACGCCGGCTCGCAGTTCATCAAATCGAATCCCACCGACGTCAACGCCGGCACCGGTGTGAACAACGGCGTGGTCGAGCATTGCGTGTTCGAATACACAGGCAGTCCGCCCGCCGATCACGGTGCGGGTGTGGGTTACTTCAACGGCATCAGCGCGCATGCGGCGCAGAACTGGATCATTCGCGGCAACCTCTTCAAAAACCTCCACAACCCGGATGGCACGGCCTATCCCTGGAATCCTTCCGTGCTGTTCTGGCGGCACTCGGTCAACACGGTCACGGAGCAGAACATCTTCATCAACGTGGACCGCGCCGTCGCCTACGGGTTGGACAACTCGACGCCGTATCGCGACCACGCCGGCGGAGAGATTCGGAACAACTTCGTT
>DATEKZ010000533.1:0-5165 GCA_035277185.1 Verrucomicrobiia bacterium | reverse complement strand
CAACTTCGCCTATTTCGTCTATGACGGCGTGCCGGCCTGGAGCGGCGCGGTGCGACCGGGGGTAACGCCGGTCCTCAATTTCGACACCAACACCATGCGCCGACTGCCCACCGTTCATCTCATCGCCCGCAGCGATGTGGTGGCGGATGCAACCTGGTTCAGCCGTTACGGAGGAGATCTGTATCAATGGGCCGGGACGCTGGTTTACGACGGCAAAGTGTACGATCACATCCATTATCGCGCGCGGGGCGGTGTCTGGCGCTACGCGATGGTGAAGAACATGTGGAAGTTCGACTTCAATCGCGGCCACGATTTCGAGATGCGGGACGATTACGGTCGCAACTACAAAACCAAATGGACCAAACTCAACCTGGGCGCCAGCATTCAGCAGGGTGATTACAACCATCGAGGCGAGCAGGGGATGTTTGAGTCGGTCGGCTTCAAGCTGTTCAACCTGGCGGGCGTCGAATCACCGAACACCACCTTCGTTCAGTTTCGGGTGATAGACGACGCGGCTGAGGTCCAGGTCGGCGACCAGTACGAAGGCGATTTCTGGGGCGTTTATCTCGCCATCGAACAGGAAGACAGTCGCTTCCTCGACGAACACGACCTTGCGGACGGCAACTTTTACAAGATGGAGGGCGGCACCGGCGAGTTGAACAACCTTGGGCCGGACGGACCCACCGACAAGTCGGATCTGAATTCCTTTCTTAACACCTATCGCAGCACCGCCGCGTTCCCGACCGACGAGTGGTATCGAACGAATTTCAACGTTTTGAAATACTGCAGCTACCAGGCCATCGTCCAGGGCATCCACCACTACGACATCTGTTACGACAAGAACTATTTCTACTATCGCGATCCAGTGAGCGGGCGGTGGTCGGTTCACAGCTGGGACCTCGACCTGACATGGGCCGAAAACATGTTCGACTCCGGATGCGGCGGCGTCGATGACATCTACCGCCCGTTTTTCGGCGGCGCCGGCTATCCAACGCGGGCGGCCTTCAACCTGGAATACAGGAACCGCGTCCGCGAAATCCGGGATCTGCTGTTCAATTCCGATCAGGCGCATCAATTGATCGACGAATACGCCTCGCGGCTGCGCGGGCCGGCCAGTGGACCGACCATTCTCGACGCGGACCGCTGCAGGTGGGACTACAATCCGAAGATGAACAATGGAGCGTACAGTTCATCGCTGGGCAAGGCGGGCCAGGGCCGCTTTTATCAGTGGCCGAACGAGCCGACCGTGAGCAAAAGCTTCGACGGCTGCATTCAGTTGATGAAGAACTACGTGAATTCGCGCGGCAGCCGTCTCGACACCATCGCGAACGACCTTTCGATTCCTTCGCGGCCGACACTCAGTTACATCGGATCAGCCAATTATCCGTTGAATCGTCTGGCGTTCCGCGCCTCCAGTTACGCCGGCGTCAATCCGTTCGCCGCGATGAAATGGCGCATCGGCGAAGTGACAGACACCAACTCGCCGGCCCATGATCCGGCGGAGCCGCGCAAATACGAGATCACCGCGGACTGGGAGAGTGATGAACTGACGACGTTCAACAGCGATCTCACCATTCCATCGAGCGCGGTGAAAGTCGGACATGCCTACCGCGTTCGCGTGCGCATGAAAGACAACACCGGCCGCTGGAGCAACTGGTCGCAACCCGTTCAGTTTGTCGTGGGCCTGCCTGACACCGTGGCGGCACTGGTGGACAACCTGCGGGTGACGGAAGTCATGTATGATCCGCCGGGCGGGAGCGAGAACGAATTCATCGAGTTGAATAATCTGAGCACGAATCTGACCCTCGATCTGGATGGCGTGAACTTCACGGCGGGCGTGGATCTGACATTTGCACAGGGGACAGCGATTCCGCCGGGCGGTTACCTGGTGGTCGTCAACACTACGAACTTTGCGGCATTCAGGGCGGACTATGGCCTGGACAGTTCGGTTCCGCTGATCGGGCCGTACTCAGGAAGCCTGGCCAACAACGGCGAGAAGCTCGAATTGAAAGCAGGCGCAGGTGGCACCGTTCTATTCTCATTCGATTACACGGACGGACGCGGCTGGCCCGTGGCCGCCCAGGGAGCCGGCCATTCGCTGGTGCCGCTCGACCGGGCCATGGATAGCCAGGCAACGGGCGGCCTGGACTATCCGGGCAACTGGCGTGCGAGCGCATTCATCGAGGGCTCGCCGGGGCGGGAAGATCCATTGCCGGGTGCGCCGTCGGTCGTTCTAAACGAAATCACGGCGCACACGGACTACTCGAATCCGCAGCGGCCGGAGTACGACTCGAACGATTGGCTGGAACTGTTCAACACCACCGGCGCAAACGTGTCATTGAGCGGCTGGTATCTCAGCGACGATCCGGCAAATCCTCGCAAGTGGGCGATCCCGGCGTTGACGATTTCCAGCGGTGGGCGGTTGAGCTTTGACGAGGTTTCGGGGTTTCACAATCCGATCAGCACGGGGTTCGGCCTGGACAAGGCGGGCGAACAGGTTCTGCTTTCCCATCTGCCGGGCACGCTCAGCGATCGCGTCGTGGATGCCATCCGATTCAAGGGACAGGAGAATAACGTCTCCTGGGGCCGGTATCCCGATGGCGGCTCCTTTTGGTATCCGATGTTACGAACGCGTGACGACCCCAACAGCAGCGGAGTGACGGGGATGGTGATCAATGAAGTGATGTATCACCCGCCGGACATTGGAACGAACGACAATACGCTGGACGAGTACCTCGAATTGTTCAATCCAACGCCCAGCGCCATCGATCTGTTCAGCACAAACGGATCGTGGCGTTTGGACGGCGGGATCAGTTTGGATTTCCCTCCCAACACCACCGTTGCAGCGGGTGGCACGTTGCTGGTTGTGAACTTTGATGCGGCCAATGCCGCTGCGTCCAATGCGTTCCGCTCCACGTATGGAATTACGGGTTCATCCGTGAAGATTCTGGGGCCTTATTCGGGCAGGCTGGGCAACCGCAGCGACCGCGCCGCCATCGAACGCCCCCAGTTTCCCGACCTGCCGGGCGAACCGTACTCATGGGTGATCGTGGACGAGGTGATCTACGGAAACCAGAACCCATGGTTGCCGGCCGCAAATGGCGCGGGCCAGGCACTCCATCGTGTTTCCCCAACGCAGAACGGAAACGACCCCGCAAACTGGATTGCGGCCGCGCCGACACCTGGCAGCGCGGGCGGCCTCAATCCGGACCGTGACGGAGACGGCATGCCGAACGATTGGGAGACAAGCTTCTCGTTGGATCCCGATGATCCATCGGATGCCGGCGGGGACGCAGACGGTGATGGTCTGACAAACCGGCTGGAATATCTGGCGGGCACGGACCCGCGCAGCGTACAGAGCACACTGAGCCTCAAAGTTACTCTACAAACCGGCGGCAGTGTGGTTCTGGAATTCAGCGCGCAAAACAACAGATCGTACACTGTTTTGCGCCGCGACTCCCTCGAGGCCGGTTCGTGGCAACGGTTGATCGACGTGGCCCCGGCGGCCGGTATCCGGGTGGTTCAGCAAACGGACGCCGGAGGCGGGGGAGGGGGATACTATCGAGTGGTTACTCCTCAAACACCATGAAAGGGAAGGGAAAATGAGATTTGTTGTCGAGTGGATTCAAAAGCACCTGGCGCCCCGAGTCGCGTGGGTCGTTATGCCGGCCGTCCTTCCCTTCCTGCTTGCGCCTGACGCCGGCGCCGCCGTGCTTGTTCCGCTGAACTCGGTCTGGCGATATCAGAAGGGAACCAACGAGGCGTCGAACCCGATTTCCGCCTGGCGCCAGCTTTCGTTCAACGATTCCCTCTGGGGAACAGGCGCCATGCCATTCTATTACGGAGAGGCATTAACGGGCGGCACGCAGCTGAGCGACATGCGATACACCTACGGATGCGTGTTTTTGCGCCGCGTGTTCACGGCGGGCGACCCCGCGACGATCGGCGGTCTGGACCTCATCGCGAGTTGCGACGACGGATTCATCGTCTGGATCAACGGGCAGCCGGTTGCACGTTACGGCATGGCGGACAATGAGGAGTTGTACACGGACCTCGCGGACAACGTCACGGAGCCGGTGACGGCTGTCCGGCACCTGCTCCCCGACCACCGCAACTATCTGGTCCAGGGGAACAACGTCATTGCCGTCCAGCTGTTCAATACGAGCCGGGACAGTTCGGACATTCAGTTGAATCTTCAATTGATCACGGTGGATCCGGATTCGGTTCCGCCGACCTTCGTGAGTTTCAGTCCGCCGGCCGGCAATTTGGGCGCCTTGTCGCAGGTCACGGTGCAGTTCAGCGAGCCGGTGCTGGGCGTGGACGAGGGCGATTTGTTGCTCAATGGCGCCATGGCTGTGTCCGTGACCGCGGTGTCGGGTTCGGCGTACACGTTCAACTACGATCCGCAGCCCTTCGGTTCAGTCTTCGTCACGTGGAATCCAAACCATGGAATCGTGGACCTGGCGCGTCCGGCCAATGCGTTTGACGCGGGCGCGGCCGGCACGTGGCAATACAACGTGCAGGATGTGGTCGCACCAACGGTTGCGTCGTTGACGCCGCCAGCGGGCCGGACGGTCCGGCAGCTTTCACAAGTCGAAGTCACCTTCAGTGAGCCGGTGAGCGGCATAGACGCCTCGGACCTGTTGGTCAACGGTCAACCGGCAACGAACGTGACCGGGTTCAGTTCGGGACCGTATGTGTTCCAGTTTCCGCCGATCGCGAGCGGCACTCCCCAGTTGGGCTGGACGCCGGGCCACGGCATTCGGGATTTCGCGGTATCGCCGAACGCTTTCGTCGGGGGAACCTGGAATTATGCGGTGAATCCGGGCGCCATCGTCGGCGATCTGGTCATCAACGAGTTCCTTGCGGCCAATGAAAACGGGCTTTTGGATGAAGACGGCGAGGCGCAGGACTGGATCGAGATTTTCAATCGCGGCACGGGCAGCGTAAGTCTTGGAGGTTGGGCGTTGACCGATGACGTTCGAGTGTCTGGCCAATGGACCTTTCCGGCGGTCACCCTCGGGCCGCAGCAATTTCTCATCGTGTTCGCTTCAGGAAAGGACCGCAAGCCGACCACGCCCGGATCCCGGCTGCACGCCAACTTCAAACTGAGCCCCGCGGGCGAGTATCTTGGCCTTTACAGCTTCGAATCACCGCGTCTCGCG
>DATEKZ010000532.1:0-2180 GCA_035277185.1 Verrucomicrobiia bacterium | reverse complement strand
GGGTCTAAGGTGGGTGAGGTCTCCTGGCCATAAATTCAGCGCCTTGTAGGTTTGTGCCTTATCTGCTACAAGGACAAATGCCATTGATGTCTCGCGGCATGTCACGTTCGTTGCTTTCCCTTTTCCTTGCCGCGCTTTCTTCCGGCGCTCCTGCCCTGGCCGACAGCACGGTCGTCTTCAACGAAATCATGTATCATCCGGCCACCAGCGAATCGTCGCTCGAATGGGTCGAATTGCACAATCAAATGGCGGTGAACATGGACCTTTCCGGCTGGTCTATCGAAGGCGGCATCGACTTCGCGTTTCCCGAAGGAACGGTCCTCACCGGTGGCGGTTATCTCGTCGTGGCCATCTCCCCGGCCGCCCTCGCCGCCGCCGGCTACACGAATGCCTTCGGCCCGTTTGCCGGGCGGCTCTCGAACTCGGGCGAAATCCTCGAAGTCCGCAACAACAACCATCGTTTGATGGACAGTATTGACTACGATACCGACGACGAGTGGCCGGTCGGGCCGGATGGCGCCGGCGTTTCCCTCGCCAAACTCAACCCAAACTCCGCGAGCGAACCCGCGACGAACTGGACGATGAGCGCGCAGGTCGGTGGAACACCGGGCGCGCCCAATTTTCCAGGAACCGCCCAGACGCCGACCAACGTAGCGCTCGTGAACGCCGATCGAAGTTGGAGATATCAGAACTCCGGCGGCGAGCCAGGCGCGGGCTGGAGAACGGCTGGTTTCGATGACAGTGCATGGTTTTCCGGCAGGGCCCTCTTTCATGCCGGCAGTCCCCAGGTCCCCGCCGGCGAGCCGCAGCCGGTTCCGACCCTGTTCAACACAGGCCTTGATGCCAACCACGACACGCTGGCGCCGGGCGCTCCGGATCCGCATTACGCGCTCACGGTTTCCGCCCACAGCACGCCGCCCCCTCCCCCGATTGCGGCGACGGTGATTCAGAATCATCCGGCGTGGTCCGGCAACGATCCCCTATCGAGTTGGATCGGGCCCGTGAATCCGGGAACAGCCAATATCGCGGCGGGTGAATACCGTTATCGCACCGCCTTTGATCTCACGGGATTCGACGCAGCAACCGCCGAAGTGATTCTGAGCGTCGCGGCGGACAATCGCGTGAACGACGTTCTGCTCAACGGCGCCAGCCGCGGAATTTCGTTTGTCGGCTTCTCGGGCTTCAGTCCGGATTTCACCGTCCAGGGCGGATTCGTGGCCGGCGCAAACACCCTCGAGTTCATCACGGCCAACGACAGCACAACTCCCAATCCGGGCGGTTTCCGGGCGCGGTTGAACGGGACAGCACGGAAATCTTTGCCGCTCAATACCCCTCTGGCTTCCGGTCATGTCACCGATTACTTCCGCGCGGCCTTTCTGTTTGCCGGCGATCCGGCGGCGACAGCGCTGAAACTCAACGCGCTCGCGGATGACGGCGCGGTGTTTTATCTGAATGACGTCGAAATCCTGCGCGTGAACCTGCCGGGAGGCCAGATAACGTCGTCCACTTTTGCCTCTACCAATGTCACCAACTCCGCCTGGACCGGACTTCTTCCGATCTCATCGGCGAGTTTACGCGCGGGCACCAACGTGCTCGCCGTCGAGCTGCATCAGGCGCCCGGCGGGACGAACGATCTGCTCTTCACGGCCGAACTCGTCGCGACGCCCGCGCCTCCCGCCAGACCCACCCTGGCCTTCAATGAAATTGCCGCGTCAACCAATGCCGTTTTCTGGCTCGAACTGGCCAACAACGGAACCAATGACATTCCGCTCGACGGTTACGTTGTGGTCAACGACGGCGCGGTGGACCGTCAGTTCATCTTTTTGTCCGGCCCATCGCTCGCCGCCGGCGGTCGCCTGGCCCTGAATGAATCGCAGTTGGGATTTCGTCCGCAGTCCGGCGACAGGCTCTATCTCCATCCCCCCAATCGCAACTCCGTCGTTGATGCCGTCGTCGTTCAACCGAGCTTGCGCGGACGATCGCCCGATGGGACCGGGCGCTGGCTGTATCCCGTGCAACCCACGCCGGGCGGCGCCAACCTGTTTGCGTTCCGTGACGAAATCGTCATCAACGAGATTATGTACCATCCCCGCGCGTTGCCGTCCGCGCCGGCTGCTTTTCAAGAGGCCACGTTGCTGCCGATCACGGCGGTCTGGAAATACCATCAGTCAGGAATCGAC
>DATEKZ010000531.1:0-3706 GCA_035277185.1 Verrucomicrobiia bacterium | reverse complement strand
GAGACGTTCGTTCCGGTGGCGACGCGGGCATCCGTTCCGGCGTCGGCCGCCGAATGGACGAAGCAGCACGAGGCGTGGATGGCCGCATTGAAGGAAAGGGTTTTCGCCGGCTGGCCGGAAGAATCCGCGCCGCTCGAACTGAAAGAGCATCTCGACATCGACCGCAATGGCATTCGCTTCCGCATTTATGACTTCGTCAGCCAGCCGGGAATCCCATTGCGCCTCTATTTGCTGCAACCGAAACGACTCAAGCAGCCCGAACGCATCGTGTTGAGCGTGCTCGACGACGCGGGCTGGGACGAGTGGATCGCCGGAATGACCCACGCGTTCGCCAACGAACTGGGCGAAGAACGACGGGTTCAATCACCTGACCTTGCGCGTTCTCCGGACCGAAATGTTTCGGAGCGTATCCCGGCGTCTCTGGATTCCATTCAACAATCGCTTCAAAGAACGAACAACTGGGCGATGGCATTCGTGGCGCCGCGTGGCGTCGGCCTGACCCAATGGCGCGGCGATGCCAAAAAACAGGCTCAGATTCGGCGCCGGTTCATGCTGCTTGGCCAAACGCTGGAAGGAATGCGCGTCTGGGATGTTCGACGGGCCGTGCAAGCCGTACGCTCGATCAGGGATTTCCGCGACGCGCCATTATGGCTGCAGGCGGAAGGGCCTTCGGGAGTGAATGCTCTCTATGCCTCGCTGTTTGAAAGCAACATCGCGGGCCTTGAACTTTTCTCCTTACCCGAATCGCATCGCGACGGCCCGGATTACCTCAACATCCTGCGGGTCGCGGATATTCCTCAGGCGGCGGCAATGGCCAAGGGCGGGCAGAAATAAGACCGGCTCAACGCGGATGAATTTCAACCGGGTGGAACCGAAAACCATCGGATCAACCCGGGATTGAAGGACAGCCTCGTCATTCCACCCTGAATTCGCCGGGGCGCATCTGAAAATCTTGCAGCCGTGCGGATATTCGACCGCTTCCTTCCCCCTCACCCCGACCCTCTCCCTCGGGGAGAGGGAGCGACGATGCCCGGCCTTCTGCTGGGGAGCGTCATGGGTTCTCGAACGCCGCTGCGGCTGTTCCTTCTCCCCAGGGTCAGGGTGAGGGGGAAAGCAACGCACTCAAGTGCAGACTGCAATAAAAGTGGGATGCGCCCGTCGCCGGTTTTCGCGGTCAAAACGCTTGGCGATTGAATGATTTTCGGCTAAGCACAGTCCTTTCTTTGCCCGAGGCCTTTCCTGTAACCGGCGTCGAGGCGAACGCGACCTAAGTATGCGGTTGAAAGTGTTTTTGTGGGCGGTTCTTGCCGCCCTTAACCTGAGTGCGCAACAAGGGGACGAGCCCGGCGAAGTCCAGGCACCCGTCGTCCCGAAGGAGAAAATCCCGCCTGCGCCGGTGCTGCCACCCTCCGAAGCGCTGAAGTCATTTAAACTCCAGCCCGGCTTCCGCATTGAACTCGTCGCTAGCGAACCGCTCGTGCATGACCCGGTGCAGATCGCGTTCGATCCCGATGGCCGGCTGTGGGTGCTCGAAATGAGCGGGTTCATGCCGAACCTGGAGGGCGCCGAACTCGAGAAAGTCGGCAGCGTCGCCCTGCTCGAAGATACCGATGACGACGGCAAAATGGACAAGAGAACCGTTTTTCTGGACGAACTTGTCATGCCGCGCGCGCTCGCGCTGGTGCGGGGCGGCGTGCTGGTCGCCGAGCCACCCAACCTCTGGTTCTGTCAGGACTCGGACGGCGACGGAAGGTGCGACAAAAAAACTCTGATCGCCAACGATTACGCTGTCGAAGCGGACCCGAAGTTCGGCCCCAAGGCCAACGTCGAGCATTCGGCCAACGGTCTGCTCTGGGCGCTCGACAACTGGATTTACAGCGCCAACTACACCACTCGCTTCCGAAACACGGACGGCACCTGGCGACGCGAGCCGACCGAATTCCGTGGTCAGTGGGGCATTTCGCAGGACGACTTCGGCCGCCTCGTTTACAACTCGAACAGCGACCCGCTCCGCATCGACCTGGTTCCCTCCTCCTACCTCGGCCGCAACCGCAACTATCGCGGCGCGGCGGGACTCAACGTGCGGCCACTCAAAGATCAATCCGTGTGGCCCGTTCGCGTCAATCCGGGTGTCAATCGCGGCTATCAACCCGGGCAGTTGCGTTCCGACGGGACGCTGGCCACGTTTACCGCGGCCTGCGCGCCTCTTGTTTATCGCGGCGATAATTTTCCCGACGAGTTCCGCGGGAACGTCTTTGCGTGCGAACCCGCCGGAAACCTGGTTCGGCGCAACGTTGTCACCGAACAAAACCTGAACCTCACGGCACGGAACCCCTACGATAAAGGGGAGTTCCTGGCGTCAGCCGACGAACGGTTTCGCCCGGTCAACCTCGCCACCGGACCCGACGGCTGCCTCTACGTCGTTGATTTCTATCGCGGCATCATCCAGCACCGGCTCTACGTCACCACTTACCTGCGAAACCAGATCCTGGATCGAGGACTTGAAAAGCCGACCGGCCTGGGCCGCATCTATCGCGTCGTTCACGAGTCGAAGAAGCCGGGGCCAAAACCCGAGTTGTCGAAAGCCGGTTCGGACGAATTGGTGAAACAATTATTACATCCAAATGGCTGGTGGCGCGACACGGCCCAGCGGCTGCTTGTGGAACAACACGACTCCGGTGTCGTGAGTTCACTCAAGCAACTGGCGGCTTCGGGTTCCGCGAGTCTGAAAATGCCCCTCACCCGTCCTTCGGACACCCTCTCCCCATCCGATGGGGAGAGGGGTGCCTTGGGACGTCTGCACGCGCTTTGGGTCCTGGAAGGAACAAGGCAACTTGATGCCGCCACATTGAAAGCCGCGCTTTCAGACACCCATCCGAAAGTGCGGGCGGCCGCGATTCGGATTGCCGAACCGTTGTTGGGAAGCCAACCGGCTCTCTTCGGTGAATTGCTCAAGTGGGACGCTGACTCCGAGCCGGACGTCCAATTGCAGTTGGCGCTTACGCTGGGGCAGATCAAAGATCGCCGCGCCGAAGAAACAATGGCAAAGATCGCGCTGAAAGGGGCCGATAACCTGTATCTTCGCGACGCCATCCTGACCGGGCTGGGTGGACGAGAACTGGAGTTCCTCGATTTCCTGCTGTCCGACAAGAACTGGAACGAGAAGAAATCCGGCTACGGTCAGTTCCTGGGCGCGCTGGCCAGATGCGTCCTCACCGAAGCGAACTCCGACCGCGTCAGTCGCCTGTTGGATCTGACGGCCAAACGACCGGCCGAAATGAGCTGGCAGCAAACGGCATTGCTCGATGGCATCCTCAGCACCGTGCCGCCGACTCCCAAAGGGAAGCCCGGGCTGAAACCGGTCCGCCTCAATGCCGAGCCTCCGGCTTTGGCCATTCTCGCCAAAAACGGTTCAAAGGAAATCCAGGCACGAAGCAACCAGCTGGCCGACTTGATCGTGTGGCCCGGCAAACCGGGAGTGGAACCCGAGAAAGTCGTGAAACCACTGACATCCGAGCAGCAGAAGCGGTTCGAGCAAGGCAAGGAACTTTACCTGATCAGCTGCGCCGCGTGTCATCAGACGCATGGCCTGGGCCAGGAGGGACTGGCGCCGCCGTTGGTGGATGCCGAGTGGCCGGTTGGCCCACCGGAGCGCCTGGTGCGAATCGTCCTTCACGGCCTGCGCGGGCCGGTCCAGGTCAAAGGA
>DATEKZ010000530.1:0-4087 GCA_035277185.1 Verrucomicrobiia bacterium | reverse complement strand
GTATTGCAAGGGTGATCGACCGATCGCGTGAACTTCGAGGGCCACTGCCGTGCCCACCGCGGACGCGATGTCTTGCGGCTGGCGGATTATCGTTGGGCCGCCAACGATGGCCGCGTTGAAAAAGTAGCCGGCGGATAGCGCCGACACGTTCGAGAGCCCGGGTGGCGGAGTGAAAACTCCGCCGCGGTTGGTGCCCCATACGGCTACCGTGCCGTTGGTGAGCAGTCCGATCTCATGCGTTTCGAGGTAGGTCGAATTTGGTGGCACGAAGTACGGAGCGCTGTAGCTGTCGGCCGTTACAACGCCCGCCGGCCCTTCGACGGCGCCTCCACTGGCCCAATCCCAACCGACGACGCGTCCGTCCGAGCGCAGTGCAAGCATCCGCGCGCGTCCCATTACCTGTGTGACATTGCTGAGGCCAGGAGGAGGGAAATAACCGTTTCCCCATCTGACGACGGTGCCGTCGCGTTTGACCGCCAGGCTTGCGCCTTCATTGGCGGTAACGCCGACCACATTGCTCAAACCGGCGGGTGGGGAAGCCTGACCGTAGGCGTTATAGCCCCAACCCACTACCGTGCCGTCAGTACGAAGGGCAAGACTGTGGCTCGAACCCGCTGCGATGGCGATGCCGTTGGTCAGGTCGGAAGGGACGCTCGCTTCCCCGAATGAGTTTCCGCCCCAGGCGAATACATGTCCGTCGTTCCGCAGTGCCAGGCTATGGCCGGATCCGGCGGAAACCGCAACGACATTGGATAGTCCGGCCGGAACGGCGGTTTGCCCTTGATCGTTCCAACCCCAGGCGAGGACTGTGCTGTCATCGCGGAGCGCCAGCACGTGTTTCGAGGCGGAAATCGCCACGGCGTTCGTCAGGTCCGCGGGTACCGCTCGCACGAAGTCGTTCGTGCCCCAAATGACCACGTTCGGCCCAACGCGCAATGTCAACTGCGCGGGCGTGCTCGTAATGCTGCCAAAGGCGTTCGAGACCACGACCTGGTAAGAGCCTGCGAGATTGCTGTCCACGTTCGTGATCAGGAGTGACGGCTCCCCGGCGCCCGGTAACGCAACGTTGTTGAAGTACCACTGATAACCCAGCGGACTGGCGCCGGTGGTCACGACGTCCCAACGCACGTCCGAACCGAAGCTCGCGACCTGATTCGAGGGGGCAACGACAAATCGCGGCGGCGGCGCCACAACCGTCAGGATCGCGTTCGCGCTGGTCGCGCTGCCCACAAGGTTGCTCACCTGGACGGAATAGGCGCCTGCGTCGTTGGTGCGAACATTGGCGACCAGGAGCGATGTGTTTGTCTGTCCAGGCAGGATCGAACCGTTGAAGCGCCACTGATAACTCTGCGGCTGCCCTCCGGCGGTGACCACGGCAAATGGGGCGTTCTCTCCCTCAGCCCTCGTTAGCGATGCAGGCTGTATCACAACCGTGGGCGCCGTGATTACCGTCAGCCGGGCGACCTGACTTGTGGTTGCGCCAAAAAGGTTGGTGACGACGACGCGGTAATCCCCGCTCCTGTTGGTGGCAGCGCCGAAAATCCCGTAAACGGAGTTGGTGGCGCCGATGACGTTCGTCCCATTCGACTGCCACTGATAACGCAACGGGCCCAGGCCGGAGGCGAGCACCATGAAGGATTTGCTCGCGCCGACAGGAATGAACCCGCCTTCGGGATGGGCCAGAATCTCCGGAGGCAATCCGAGCCACAGCATCGCGTCCGCGGAGCTCGCACCCTCGTTGTTCGAAACGTTCACGGAGTAAAGTCCTTCGGTCTGCAAAGCCGCCACCACGTTCAAACTACTGTTCGTGGCGCCGAAAAGCGGCTCACCCCGGAAGGACCATTGATATCGCAGTGGAGCCGAGCCTTGGGCCAATGCCTGGAATGTCGCTGTCTGCCCCGGAGCGACGTTGAGATCTGTTGGTGGCGCGATGAGCACCGGCCCGCGTTGCAAGGCCAGACAATGGCCGAAGCCCGCCGCGATCGCTGCCACGTTGGTCAGGCCGGGTGGAATAAGTCGTTGCCCTTGGCTCTCGTCGCCCCACACAACGACCGCGCCATCCGCGCGGAGGGCCATGCTGAAGTTCTGTCCGGCGGCGACGGCCACGGCGTTGGTGACTCCTGCCGGCACCGCGCATTGACCTTCGATGGTTCGACCCCAGGCGAACACGGTGCCGTCATTGCCCAAAGCCAGCGTGTGTTGCGCTCCCGCCGCTACCTGAACCACATTGCCCAGTCCGATCGGCACCGGGGTCTGTTCGGAAGGATGCCCGAGTTGCGATAAGGCGACGGTCCCGTCTTCAAGCAGCAGCGCGCCATGGTATCGCCCCAGCGCCGCCTGGACCACGCGGGATTGATTCGTTGGGAAGAAGCTCTCAAGGTAATTGTGCCGGATGGAGCCATCCGATCGCACCGCGATGTAACCACCCGAACCTTCACCGACGAGTTGCACCACATCGCGCAAGCCGGGAGGCGGAGCGGCTTCCACTCCGTCCGGACCCCACGCGCCGACGACACCATTGGCGCGCAATCCCAAGTAACCGCTCCCCCACGGGACGATGCTGACGAGGTTGGTATCCGGAATAACGAATGAGAAAAGGGCATTCCATGCCCTCGCCGTTCCGTCACTGCGAATCGCGAAACTGCTGAATGAATTCGGACCGGCGGAGATCGCAGCCACTTCTCCAAGTCCATGCAGCACCGTTGGCAGTCCGCCCCCGTATTGCAGTCCGCCCCAGACCACCAGGCGGCCTCGCGTGGAAGGAAGCGAAAGGAACGGAGGCGGATTAATGAGCAGCGTCGCAGTCCCGCTGATCCCGGCGCCGACGCTCGTGGAAACGGCCACTGTGTAATCGTCTTCGTCGGCAATCTGGAGATTCGTGAGCGTGAGCGACGCGCCAACGGCGCCCGGGATGTTCGTTCCGTTGCGCTGCCATTGATAATTCAGCGGCGCGGCACTCCCGGCACGCACATTGAAGGTGTGTGCTTCACCAATCTCGCGAATGCCTCCAACAGGGTGCTCCAGGATTGCGGGATTGTTGGAGCTGCCGACGAGGGCCGCAGTCGCGTAGGTTCCACCGACGACTGCCAATACGTTGCTCAAACCCGCCGGGGGAGAACATTGCCCGTACTGATTGTCACCCCAGGCGACCACGGAACCATTGGAACGAACCGCGAAGCTCTGGACCGGCCCTGCCCCGATTGCCACCACACCGGCCAGGCCGCCCGGCACGTTTCTCTGTCCGCTGGAATTCTGGCCCCAGGCAACCACGACGCCATTCGAACGGAGGGCGAGGCAATGCCCCCAACCGCAGGCAATGGCCTTCACATCGGAAAGTCCGGCGGGGACATTGGTCTGTCCATAATCATTGCTCCCCCACACGGCCACGGTTCCATTATTGCGTAGCGCCATCGCGTGCCCGGCGCCCGCTGCGACGGCCACCAACCCCTGCAAGGTTGCGGGGACCGATGCCTGGCCGCTTCCGTTGATGCCCCAGCCGATGGCGGTTCCATCGTTTCGCAAGCCGATCGCAAACTCTCCTCCAAATGCCACGTCCACGAAGCGGTTGGTTTCCAGAGCGCCGCAGGGATTGCAGTACGACCAGGTGTCGCTGGCCGCCCGGCCCGAAGCGCCGAGAACTGCGGCTCCGCTCCCTTTGGCCGAAACGGCTACGACCGGTTCGAGTGATCGCCAGATATCCAAACTTGAGAGCGGGCCGTTGTAGCCCCATTGGAACACTCGGCCATCGGCCCGCAACGCCAGGGCATGATTGTCTCCCATCGCCAGGCCAACGGCGTCTTGCATTGTTGAAATGGGAATGCCGGGCATCGAGTTCGTGTAACCCCAACTCACGATTCGCCCGGCCGCCGGTGCCGGCGGCACTGTAAGCCGCGCCACTTCGAAAGTGCGCTCGACACCTCCGCCATAGTCGCAGATCGCAGTGTAGGTTCCAGCGTCGGACAGCGCGAGTTCACCGATCACCAGAGTCGTGTTTGTTTGGGCTGGAATTTCCACAGCGTCGTGAAACCAGCGGATGCCGCGCGCCAGCCCGAAGGTGTCACCCGCCTCCAGCACGGCGCGTCGGCCC
>DATEKZ010000529.1:0-2093 GCA_035277185.1 Verrucomicrobiia bacterium | reverse complement strand
TACACTCTTTCCTGGAATGCGAGGAGCTTTGTATTCCAGGAAAGGCCGACGTTCGCGCTGTCCTGGAAGTCGGACAAGACTCCAAACCCTCCAGCGATGCGGCGTTGTTCGATTCGTGGCAGAAGAGGTTGCCCAAAGCCGATTCGGCGATCACAGTAACCGCCAAGTGGGAGCAAGGAGCTTCCGAGGATACCCGTCCGCTCGTCTTGGAAGTGTCCAGCAACGACATCGAGGACTTGTTCCCGTACGGCGCTGACAATTATGAAGTGCAGGCGGCTACGGAGAGGGTGTCGTCCGGCGGTGGGAAGGTCCGCTTTCGCAAAACCGTCCGCAAACTCGACGGTGAATGGCCCAGGGAGATCCGGGGTGTGATCGTTGCGAAGGGAAGCGAATCGCCGGTCGGTCATCAGATCACCGCGGTGATTGCGGGCCCGAGCGGCACAGTGGCGGGCGCTTTGGCATCGAACGATAACAGCACTGAAGCCGCGACTTCCGAGGGGGGAGCACCGGTGCGCGGCGGGCGCGGGCAGTCGTTGCCGAAGATGCTGCTCTTCGCATTCATCGGTGGGCTGATCCTGAACATCATGCCGTGCGTTTTGCCGGTGATTGCATTGAAGGTCCTGGGTTTCGTTAATCAGAGCAGGGAATCGCCGGCGCGGGTTCGTCAGCTCGGTTTGGTTTACGGCCTGGGTGTCCTCTGCTCGTTTCTGCTTCTGGCCGGGATCGTGATCGCCGTGCAGCACGCCGGACGCGCCGCCAGTTGGGGAATGCAATTTCAGAATCCGAAGTTTCTCGTCGCGATGACGGTCCTCGTCACGCTCGTGGCGCTGAATCTTTTCGGTGTGTTTGAAGTCAATTTGAGCGGTCGGGCGATGGGCGCGGCCGGCGATCTGGCGTCCAAAGAGGGGGCTGCGGGCGCGTTTTTCAACGGGGTGCTGGCAACGACGCTGGCCACGCCCTGCACCGCGCCGTTCCTGGCGCCGGCGCTCGGATTCGCTTTCCTGCAATCGGCGGGCGTCATCATTCTGATGTTCCTCACCGTTGGCGCCGGACTGGCGGTGCCGTACATCGTGCTGAGCTGGCATCCGGCGTGGCTGAGATTTCTGCCCAGGCCGGGGCAATGGATGGAGAAGTTCAAGAATGCGATGGGCTTTCCCATGCTGGCGACGGCGGTGTGGTTGTTCAGTCTGACTATCGCGCATTTCGGGAAAAAAGGTCCGCTCTGGTTCGGAGTCTTCCTTGTCTTGTTGACCTCGGCGGCGTGGGTCTGGGGTGAATTCGTCCAACGCGGACGCAAACGACGCGGTTTCGCGGTCGGCGCCGCCGTCGCCGTTCTGGCCGTCGCCTATTTCGCCGTCCTGGAGGCGCAGTTGAACTGGCGGTCGCCCGTGCGAAAGGAAAGCGCGGGCGGATCGATCGCCGGCGAACCGGGTGGGATAGAGTGGCAACCGTGGAGCGCGGCGGCCGTTGCCAAGGCGCGCGCGGAAGGCAGACCGGTCTTTGTGGATTTCACCGCCGACTGGTGCGTGACCTGCCAGGCCAACAAGAAGACCAGCATCGAGATTTCGTCCGTGCGGGCCAAACTCAAAGAGATCAACGCCGTCACTTTGCTGGGCGACTACACACACGAGGACGAAGCCATCACGGCCGAGTTGCAGCGATGGGGCCGCGCCGGAGTTCCTTTGGTGCTGGTTTACCCGGCGGATTCAACGGCCGAACCGCTGGTGTTGCCCGAGGTGTTGACGCCGGGCATCGTCCTGAAGGCTTTGTCGAAGGCGGCGCCGCAAAGCGGTACGAAAGAGTCCGGAACATCGAAGGGCAAGGAAGGAACAGGCTGAAGTTCGATTGGTTGACCGAATCCACGGCGTTGCAGGCTCTGGAGGATGCGGCTAAAGGATGATAAGCCGAGTTTGACGAACGCTCGCCCTCACCCCGGCCCTCTCCCCCGGGGAGCACTGCCATTGAATTAAGCGCATGGGATTCAAAACACGATCTTTCTGATGCGTCTCTGAAAATGATACGAACGGAACATCGACAGCTTGCGTCGAGGCGGTTTGCGCTCGGGGCGCACCAGGACAGGAGTTCCCGCGAAC
>DATEKZ010000528.1:0-9092 GCA_035277185.1 Verrucomicrobiia bacterium | reverse complement strand
CAGAATGTGCCCGCACGGAACGAAGCCTGCCTTCTGAAGCGTCCTTCGACTCGCGATGTTCTTCGGATTGCATCGCGCCGCCGGGACATTCCCGCCCTCGTAGCAAACTCTCTTCAACTCCTGCACCAGGTAAGAGCCGAGGCCGCGTTTCCGGAAGGCTTCCGCCACCTCCATGTAGATGTCGCCATAAGGCCGGTTGTAATGAAAGAGGATGCCGCCGGTGGCGGCGACCTTGCCTTCGACCTCCACCACGCCATGCCACTTCAGTTGGTCCGTTGAAATGTCCAGGGCATCCGCCGACGTGGCGCCCCGGAAAACAGCGCCCGGCGGCGAGAGAGTCGTGGTCAGCTTGTCGTGAAAAAGAATGCTCTCGCTCGTCACACTCGGGGCAAACGTGTGCAACATCACCGTCAGCAGCGTGTCATTGCTCTGCGTCTCAATCGTTGCCGCGCCGCCGGCCGCCAGCAGCGCGGAAAACAGATCGAACATGCGCGACCGATGCTGCGGCACGACGTAGAATTCGTACACCGTGGGCTTGTCCTTCCAGGGCCCGGCAATCGCAATGGACCCGTAGCCGACCACGACGCTTCCGGCGAAGAGAAAATACTCCTGAGTCCAGCCTTTCCGTGAGTGGATTGAATCATGGATGATCTGACAGCTCATCTCCAAGCGGTACAGATCGCGCCACGGGAGAACGTCTTCAACGGAGCTCGGTTTGGCGGAGAGTTCCATATCGAGTGATTGTCTCAATTGAATTGCGCGTGACTGTAATTGGGCGGACGGATTTGTCAGTCAAAGAAAACGGCTACGATCGCGCCTGCGAGGGCTGTCTGGACAGCGACCGCGCCTGTGGCGAAAAGCGCCGGAGCACCGGCGCAGTCCAAGACCTGGCGGAAGAGCGACGCGCTCTGGGCCGCGCTTCAGTCGTTTTGGAGTGCGGTCGCTGCTGCGCCGCTTTTGCCACCTCAATTAAACCTGTTCTTCCGATACGCGCCCATCGCCGGGGCGTCCGGGTTCACCTCGGGGCCGAAGTAGCGAAGCGTCACCAGCGGTTCGGTCTCGCTGGTGTTCTCGAAGGTCACGCCGGCTTTTGCGCCGTCCTCGGTGCAGAAATATTCGTCCTCGGTGAGTTCATGGAACCGGATGAGCTTCGGGCTGTTCAACGGCTGGCCGTTGATACTGCCGCTGCCTTGCACGCAGATCAAACCATAGGCGCCGTTGTCTGAGACGGTGCATCTCACACCCGGCTCGACGGTCAATTCCTTGGCGGTGAAGAGCTGTTCTCCGGCAACCTTGCCATAGACGATCCAGCGGTCCACCCAGCCTTCCTTGCGCGTGTCGGCGACGGGGACCGGTTCGAGGTAATGGTTGTCTTTGAAGTTTTCGTCGGTGTTGCCGGACCAATCGAGCTGGTCCACGATGAAATCGAGGTCGTGGTGCTTGCTCTTCGGCATGTCCTTCACGAGCAGGCTCCACGGGACCATGCGGCCTTCGACCAGGCTTTGATACATGCCGAAAACGTCGCTGCCCCATTGAGGCTCGTAGGTGCAGAGCGAGCCGGGCGCATGGAGAATGCAGGGCGGGATGAGCCAGCCGGTGCCGGGCTTGAGACGGTACGCGCGGCTGAGGTCGAGGATGCCGTTGTCACCCTTGTTCCAATTCTCCAGACATTTGCGGACCTGCGCCTTGGTGGTGCCGGGTTCGAGTCCCATGAAGGTGTAAGGGAAATTGTTGCCGACGTTGTTGTGTTGCGGCGGGAAGTAGTAACTCTCGGGCTTCCCTTCCTGACCGACCAGCTTCGCCTGCCTGGCGTTCTGGTGCATGTGATGCGGAATCGGTCCCATGTTGTCGAAGAACTTCGAATAGACCGGCCACTTCTTGTATTTGCCCCAGATCTTTTTGCCGATGAGCGTGGACCCGCATTCGGCGACAGCCTGCTGGAGCGTGAACCGGTTTTTACCGACGACGCAATAGCTCAGGCCTTCGTCGGGCGTTCGGTTTTCGTTGGCGCACGGCGTGGTGGACGCGAACCAGCGCTCATCGATGCCGCCGCGGTTCAGGCCGTAGGCATAAGTATCGTCGGGGTGCAGCTTGATGCGCAGACCGGGCTGGAGGAACGAGCGCGGCACCCAGCAGGGGGCGAGGCGCAGCAGCCCGCCCGTGGCGGAGAGTTCGGCTTCGACGAGATTGATGACGTTTTTCCTGATGGCCTTGAGTTGCGTGACGGTGTTCATGGAAACGTGTTGCGTGATGCGCGGTTCATGATTTACGCGGGGCAGATAGTGCGAGGATTCGGACCGGTTGGCAATCGTTTCAACGGTGTCCCCATCCGCCAGGCTCGATGCGGCGAGGCGGACACGCCCCGTGAATCGGGGAATACGCGATTACTGGCCAGCTTCGACGCGGTTCTTGATTTCGACCAGGAACGCCTGGATCTGACTCGCGCCCTGGGGCACCACGGTCTCCGATTGCAGATCGGAACGCCAGCCATCGACGCCCATGGGGATTCCAATGAGGCGCCATGAATCATTTGTTTCTTTCTTGATTCTCACGATGACCCGCATCGCTTTGCTCGATCGGCCACCCTTGGCCGGTTTGTCGAACATCATTTCGTTCGTGGCGCGCGAGTCCGTCTCGATATAGCCGCGGTTGGTGAAGAACTCACGGATGACGACTTTGACATCGCCGGCGGATTTTGTCCGGACAACGATCTCCGGGTGTCCGGATTGCGTCAGAGGAACCTTCCCGTCGTCGGACGACTTGCAGCCGACAACAGCCAGCGCAAGCGCCCACGTGCAGAGCCTGAAGAAGGACATTTTCGTCATTTTCATAAACCATAACCGCGCGTTACTCCTCGTCATCGTAGTAGTTCACCGTTGATCGGCGGAAGTAGAATCCGCTGCGACCGATCGTCCAACCCCACTTGTTCGAGTCCGGATAGTGCCAGATGTCCACCGGCGTATTGTTGGCGATCACGTAATAGACGAGGTCCTTCCGGCCGGTGTTGATGATCTGATGCGCTTCGCCCGGTGGATTCAGGAGGCAATCGCCCGCGCGAACCCTGACCGATTCCTTTGCCAGTCGCATCCGTCCCGAACCGCTGACAATGAGATAGAACTCCCATTCCGTGGCATGGCTGTGAAACGGGCAATTCCTCGCCTTCGGAGGCAGCCGGATCAACTCCACTTCGAACGGCGCCTGGCCGGGAAGTTTCGGGCCTGCCTTCCGACTCTGGAAGGCCCGTGCAACATCGCGGCGGTAGCGGTGATACTTCCCTTTCGGCGATTTGCGTTCGCGCCAGGGGATGTCGTTCAGATTTACCTTCTTCATCTTCTTGGAGGAGAGCTGGTAAAATCAGGGGATGGCGAGGTTGGGCGAGGTGATCGAGAGCTTCTCCCTCTCCGGGGGGAGAGGGCAGGGGTGAGGGCGAGCCAATTTTCTAACTGCATAGAGACGGCTCAGGTTGGTTCGCCCGCCCTCGCTCACTTGGTTCCAAAAGCGTTCGCCGTCGCTTTCCCGCCCGACTCGATGTAGGCCAGCAGGTCGAGAATCTCGTCCTTGGTCAGAATGTTCACCAGTCCCTCCGGCATCGGAGACACTTTCGACGGCTGGCGCTCTTTGATCTGATTCTTCTGAATCTCTTCCTGGGTCTGCTTCAGCGGATCGATCATGAGAATGATTCTCCGGCTGTTCTCTTCCATGACGCGGCCCGAAAACTCGTCGCCATTCTTCAGGATCAGCGCCGTGTTCTGATACTGTTCGGAAATCACTTTCGAGGGCTCAATGATGGTTTCAAGAATGTCCCGGCGGGTATATTTGCTGGACGCTGCGCCAAGTTCAGGACCGACCGCGCCGCCTTCGTTGCCGAAACGATGGCAGGCGATGCACTGCGCGTCGTTGAACGCCTGCTTGCCCTTCTCGAAGCTGCGCCCTTTGGAGACCTTGTCCAGCTCCGGCGCCAGATCTTCCATTTTCCACTCCTTCACGAACTGGCGCGGCACCACCGGCGGCTTCGGCGTCACCGGCGCGCCCGTGATCACGGAGGCCAGTTCGGCCCGTTCGCCATCACTCAACGCAGCCGTCGCCGCTTTGCGAATGTTCGCTATGAATTTGGGGAAGCTCGCGCCGTCGCTGTAATCGCGCCCGACGTCCTTGAACCAATTCAACGTCTCGGGAGAATGGCGGACAATCTTGCCGTCGCCATTGAACCAGCCGAAGTACGCTGCGCGCTGGTACATCGTCCAGCCGGACTTCAAATTGCGGAGGCTCATGATGTAATGGATCTGCTCCTCCTGCGTTGGGGCTTTGGTGAGAAGGTCGAGCGTCTTGCCCACGACGCCCGGCGCTTCGAGATAGATGAGGAGCTGCGACAGCTCGCGGTTCAACGGCCAGCTCTTGGCCGGATATTGGCGGTCGAGCTTCTCGATGGCGAGCTTGACGAGGTCATCAGACGGACGGCCCTGGCGGACGAAACTGACCTCGATCGCGCGAAGTTTTTCCAGCTTTTGATCTTCGCTGAGTGTGTCGAGCGGCCACTTGCCAAGCGCTTTCAACAATTCGGGCTGGGTTTCCTTGCCGCCGAGACGCGCGAGGCCGAGCAGCGCCGTGAGTCCCGCGTTGGCGTTGCTCTCGTTCAAGGCGCGGTCCTTCCACTCGGACACCGGCTGGCTCTCGATGGCGATGCGCGCCGCGTAACGAATCCACCGATCCGGGCTGTTCAGATGCGGCCAGGCGAACTCAACCGCCTTCGGATCCTGCCTGCCGTGGAATTTCTCCAGCTCACGTCGCCGTTTGCGCGCCTCCACGGCGGCCGCCGACGGGAACTTTTCGTTGCCCGCCGCCGGGATGGGTTTGGTGTAAGTCACCCGGTAGAGCCCCGATTGGGTGCCGCGCCCTCCCGTCAGGAAATACATTGCGCCATCCTTCCCGAATTCAAGATCGGTCACGTTCAACGTCGCCTTCGGTCCGGCTTCACGGATCGTCTTCGGTGAAACGAAATTCTCGAAGGTGCCGGTATAGGTTGCACCGTTCTCCTTCAAGTGCACGGCCACGATGCGGCCGTAAGACCAATCCATGATGTAAAATCCCGCCCGATAGTTGTCCGGGTAATGCGCGTTGAATCCGAACTTCACGCCGGTGGGGGAGCCAATCCCGATGTCCACCGTCGTCGGCAGGCTGTCCGGATACCCGTTCGGCCACTTCGCTGTGCCTTCCCGGAAACCGTTGTCGCCGCCGCTCACGATGTGGTTCACCCGCGTGGGTCGGTACCACGGCGTGCCCCAGTCCCATTCCATGTCGCTGTCGAAACCGAACAGCTCGCCCTCGGGGCTGAAATCGATGTCGTAGGCGTTGCGCTGGCCAGCCGCAAACAACTCGGCGTTCTTTCCGTCCGGATCCATGCGAATCACGTAACCGCCCGGGGGTTTCTTGCCGGCGCCAAAACCGTTGCCGTCTTCCATGCGCGGCAACAGGACGTCGTCAGCGTAATTCTTGTGTGGAGAGGTCGGCAGGATGTCGTCCGGCACCTCCACGAAGTTGCCGTTCACAACGTAAAGCTTCTTGTCCGGTCCGAGTACGACTCCGTGTGGGCCATGCTCGCCGCCGTCGCCCTTCCATTTGCGAATGACCTCCGCGGAGTCGTATTGGTCGTCGCCGTTCGTATCCTTGAGCCGGTAGAGCGCGAGGCCGTCCTTGCCCTTGCCGTTGACGTAAAGGCTGTCGAAAGCGTAGAGCAGGCCCATGGCGCCGCCCACCTGGAGTTCAATCGGTTCGGTTTTTTCAATCTGCCCTTCGCGCGTCAGGGTAACGCGGAGCATGGGTTGCTTGGGATCCTGCGGCGAAATGATGAGGCGTCCCTTCGGATCCACCGTAATGCAAACCCAGGAGCCTTCACCCGGAGCCGCGGAACGGACCAGCTCGACCTTGAAATCCGGAAGCGTGGCGAGGGCATCGGCGGGGGTTGCCTGTCTCGGAGCAGCCGGAGCTTGAGCGCGGAGGGCGGTCGTTCCGGTCATCAGGGCGACCAACGACAAGGTGGCGACGGTGAGTTTGGGGGTACTCATAGGGAGCATGGTGGTTCCAGACGCAATAAAGTGATTGTGGATTCACAGTATTGTCAGGGCCGAAGTCCGGGCAAGGAGATTTTGGATCGTCCGACGGAGGACCGGCAACCAGCGGTGTCTTGCGGTCTGGCAGCCCGTGGGCTAACCATGTCGTGTGCCTGACAACGACCTGTCCGACGCCGCGCTGGTGCTGGTGGGCCACGGCTCGACGCTCAACGCCGAGTCAGCCGCGCCGACTTATCAACACGCCGATGAGCTGCGTCGTCGGAAGATCTTCGCACAGGTCGTCGAGTGTTTCTGGAAACAGGAGCCGTCGATCTGCGCCGTGATGCGCGGCGTGTTCGCCCCGCGCGTTTTCGTGGTGCCGTTGTTCATCAGCGAAGGTTACTTCACGGAGGAGGTCATTCCGCGGGAACTCGGCCTGCGGACGAACGACCAAAAAGACTTCCCGCGCGTTCAGAAGCGCGGGGACCAAACGGTCTATTACTGCGGCCCGGTCGGCACGCACGACAGCATGACGGACGTGCTGCTCGCCCGAGCGCGTGACATCGTCGAGCGGTTCCCTTCGACTCCGCCGCCTGTTGCAAGGGAGACAGCCCTGTTCATTGCCGGCCACGGCACGGGCAACAATGAAAACTCCCGCAAGGCCATCGAACGGCAGGTCGAATTGATCCGCGCAAAAGATCTCTACGCTGAAGTGTACGCCGCGCTCATGGAGGAAGAGCCCCGCATTGGCGATTGCTACCGGCTCGCGCGGTCGAGGAATATCGTCATGGTGCCGTTCTTCATCAGCGACGGCCTGCATTCCTATGAAGACATTCCGGTGATGCTCGGCGAGCCGGAGGACGCCGTTCAAAGCCGGTTCAAACGCGGTGAGCCAACCTGGCTGAACCCGACGGAAAAGAACGGCAAACTCGTCTGGTACGCGTCCAGCATCGGCAGCGAACCGCACATCGCCGACGTGATCCTGGAACGGGTGCGCGAGGCGCAGGCGTGGGTCGCAGCGTAAACGCAGGTGAACCTTTGGCGGGTTTGATTCACTGAACTTGAAAGGAACACGTATGAACAAACTGAGTGTCGTCTTGCTGGGCTCATTACTTGCCTCGAACCTGATTGCGGAGCCGGAACTGAAAGGCTCGGCTTCCGAACTGGCCGGCTATCTGGCCGCGGTCCCGAAACTGGTGTCGGTGGCCGGCGAAGCGGAGGTGAAAACCAATGCTGACCGCGCCATCATCAGTTTGAGCGTTGTCACGGAGAACAAGTCGTTACACGACGCGGTGCGATTGAACCAGGAGGTGCGCAGCAAAATCGTGAAGCGATTGAAGGACGCTGACATCGCGCCGGAGCGCATTCAGGCGTCGAAGTTTTCTTCCACGCCCAAGTACGGCATCTTCAGCGAGAAGGCGAAAAGCTATCGCGTCGAAAACACCCTGAGAATCACGGCGCTCGACGAGAAGGAGTTTCAGGCCGCGGCAAGCCAGGTGGACGGCGTTGCGGAGGTGCGTTACGCGGGCATCGACTTCGAACATTCGGACAAGGAAGGGTTGAAAACCAAAGCTTTGACCCAGGCGCTGGCCAACGCGACGGCGAAAAAGAAAGTTTACGAAGATCAGCTCGGCGTAAAACTGACTCCACGCGGCTTTTCCACGAGCGCAGTCGCCGAGAAATCACCGCTACAGCGCCGCTACCTCGAGTCAGGAACCTATGAGTTCAAGTCGGGTGTGAGTTCGAGGCTGACCACGCCGATCCCGTCCGGCCAGACTCAGAATCCTGAAATGGAGGAATTGCTTTCGGTTTTTGGAGAATTGATTTTCACGGTCCATGTTGCCGTGGAATACGCGGTGGAAAGCAGGTAAACGCTCCCGCCGAAAGTAGCGCTCGACGGCTGCCGGATGAATCCGGCGTTCCAAATTCGCGCCAGGAACGCCGCATTCATGCGGCAGAGGCCCACAGGAGAGTCGGAGTCGGCCGATGATGGCCTTTTCTATCTTTCATCCTCTATCCGCCGTCTCTATCCTGCCGGCGTGCTGTTTCAAAAGATCACCGTCGCCGGCGTCGGTTTACTGGGCGGCTCGTTGGGGCTGGCCATCCGGCAGCGCGGTCTGGCCGGGCGCGTGGACGGTTTCGTCCGTCGCACTGCCAGTGTCGCCGAATGTGAGAAATTGGGTGTTGTTGACCATGCCACGCGTGATCCCCGGCAAGCCGCAGAAGGCGCGGACCTGATTGTTTTGTGCACGCCCATCGGCCAGATGCGTGAGGTCCTGGCGCAAATGCTCCCCACGCTCAAACCGAGCGCCATTGTGACCGACGTCGGGAGCGTGAAGGGAAGCGTCGTGCAGGAAGTGGAGTCGATGGTGGCACAGGCCGGCGGTCATTTCATCGGCAGCCATCCCATAGCCGGTGCCGAGAAAATGGGACCGGGCGCGGCGCGCGCCGATCTCTTCGTCAACGCAATCTGCGTGGTCACGCCCACTCCAAAGAGCGCGCCCGATGCCGTTCAGCGCGTCGAAGACTTCTGGAAAGCAATCGGGGCGCGTCCGCTGCGGCTGGCGCCGGACGTGCACGACGACCTGGTCAGCCGTTCGAGTCATTTGCCGCACGTCGTCGCCGCCGGACTGGTCAACAGCGTCCTCAGTTCCACGCATCCGAAGGAGCAGGAGATGGTTTGCGCCAATGGTTTTCGCGACACGACGAGGATTGCGTCGGGTTCGCCAGAAATGTGGCGCGACATCACGCTGGCCAACCGCAAGTATCTCGCGCGGGCTCTCAGCGTGTTCATCGATGATCTGCAGGAGTTCAAACTGGCGATCGAAGCTGAGGATCGGAAGGCCATTGAGGAGTTTTTCGAAAGAGCGAAACAACGGCGCGACCAATGGAGCGGACAGACGGTGTCGCCGTCGCCCGAATGAAAATCCCAAATCCCAAGCTCCAAGCTCCAGACAAGCTCCAATGACGAGTCCCCAACAACGAGAACGAGGCTGCCGGTGGCGGTATCGCGCCCCTTCGGTTTTTGAAATTTGGAGCTTGGAC
>DATEKZ010000527.1:0-2955 GCA_035277185.1 Verrucomicrobiia bacterium | reverse complement strand
AACCCCTTACAGCTATGCGCCGTTCGTCTCCATCACGTCTCCTTTCAACGAAACCGTGTTCGACACTACCACCAGCATCACTCTCACCGCCGACGCACTCGACACCGATGGAACGATTGCCAAGGTTGAATTCCTGCATGGGACCACGCTGATCGGTCAAGACACTACCGCGCCGTACAGTTTACCGTGGAACAACGTCGGTGCGGGGCACTACGCCCTGACCGCTCGGGCCACGGACAATTCCGGCGCTGTGAGCACCTCGGCGGTGGTGAATGTTTTCGTCAAGAAACTCATCCCGGCCGGTTCCACCTGGAAGTATCTGGATAACGGCTCCAACCAGGGGACGGGCTGGCGTCAGGTCGGGTTCAACGACGCCAGTTGGGCCAGCGGTCCGGCTGAACTGGGCTACGGAGATGGCGGCGAAGCGACGGTCGTGAGTTATGGCTCCAATGCAAACAATAAGTACATCACCACCTACTTCCGGCGCGCCTTTGCGGTAAATGATCCGGCCGGATTCTCCAGTATTGTTGTGCGGCTCAAGCGCGACGACGGGGCGGTCATCTATGTTAACGGCGTCGAAGCCCACCGGAGCAATATGCCGGGAGGCACCATTAGCTACACGAGCCTGGCGGACGAGCTCGTGGACGGAACCGATGAATCGACGTTCTTTACGTCGGTGCTGGATTCCGGATTATTCACCAGCGGACCGAATGTTGTCGCCGTCGAGATCCATCAGATTAATGTCACCAGTTCCGACATCAGCTTTGACCTGGAGCTGCTCGGCAATGTCAAGCCGCCGATCGTGACCTGGGTTTCTCCGGCGAACAACAGTCAGTTTACCGCCAGCGACGACATCACTCTCACCGCCCAGGCAACCGACGACATCGGAATCAAGAAGGTGGTGTTTTTCCGCGACGATGTGCGGCTCGGTGAGACCTCGACTGGCACCGGCGGCAACTACAGCTTTGTATGGACCGATGCCGTGGCTGGGGTTCATCAACTCACCGCGAAGGCCATCGATCTTGGTGGAATGTCAGCCACTTCCTCCCAACTCATCACCATCAACGTTCTTAGCAATGCGCTGTTTGTTGTCAACAGCACGACCCTGACGACGGCCGAGACCGCCATCAAGAATCGCCTCGAAGCTTTGGGATATGTGGTTACCATAAAAACCGCCAGCGGTGCGGTGACGGCGGACGCCTACGGTAAAACCGTGGTGGTCATCTCTTCCACCGTGACCTCTTCCAGTGTCAATACGAAGTTCCGCGACGTGACCGTGCCGGTGATCACGTGGGAGGAAGCACTGTACGACGACATGAAAATGACGGGGCTCACCGGCGGCACGGACTATGGCACGACCGGAAGTCAGACGCAAGTCGCAATGACTGGCACGAGTCATCCGTTGGCCGCGGGGCTGTCAGGGACCGTGACCGTCGTCTCCAGCGCAACCACGTTTATCTGGGGACGACCGACTGCGAATTCGGTCAAGATTGCGACTCTGGCGAGCGATTCGACGAAGGTAGTCATTTACGGCTACGAAAAAGGGAGCCTGATGAACGGGCAGCCGGCGCCGGGGCGCCGGGTTGGTTTCTTTCTTGGCGAAGACAGCGCCTCTATTCTCAATGCCAACGGATGGGCCCTGTTCGATGCAGCCATCCTCTGGGCGTCGGAGTATCCGTGCTTCCCGGCCGTCGATGCGATGATCGTCATGGATCGTTCCAGTTCGATGCTCGGCCAACCCTTCGTTGATGCCAAACATGCGGCCTCGAATTTTGTGACCCATCTGCAGCTCACGGTTGACCAGGCGGGTTTGGTGTCCTTTGCGAGCAGCAGCACGCTCAACATGACGCTAAGCGACAACGCTGCCGAGATTATCGACGCCATCTTCGACTTGAGCAACAGTACCGGTTCGCGGATTGACCATGGCATCCTGACGGCGCGGCAGCACCTGGCTAGCGCCTATCACAACCCATCGGCCGCGCCGGTGATCCTTCTGTTGTCCGATGGGATACCATCGTCCGGAGCGACCGAAAGCACGGTCCTCACCGAAGCCAACGCAGCGAAGGCAGCGGGAATCAGGATTTTCACAGTCGGCTTTGGCAACGTGAACCCGACTCTTTTGCAGAGTGTGGCGTCATCGCCCGGCGATTTCTACTATGGGACCGAATCGTCCGATCTGGAGGATTTGTTTCGCTCGATCGCCCTGTCCTTGTGCCGGACGACCAACCAGCCTCCTTCCGTTCAGATTACGGCTCCGGCAAGTGGCGCCGTGTTCAACCCGCCGGCAAACATCCAGCTTCAGGCCACGGCATCCGACAGCGACGGAACAGTGACGAAGGTGGAATTCTATTTCGGTGCCACGAAAATCGGCGAGGACACAACGAGTCCCTACAGCGTTACCTGGAACAACGCGCCGCCCGGCACTCACGAGGTCACTGCGGTAGCGTACGATGACGATGGGTTGTTCGCGGTCTCCCAGAGCATCATCATCAAAGTGAACTCGGCTCCGGTCGTGGACGCCGAACCGGAATCTCAGACGATTGAATTTGGCCAGGCCGCGAGCCTTACCGGTACGGTCACAGACGACGGCTTGCCTTCCGGCGTTCTGACCGTGAGTTGGAGCAAACTCGCCGGGCCGGGCACGGTGTCGTTCGGAAATCCCAACGCAACGGCCACGACAGCCACCTTCAGCGCCGCTGGCACTTACCTCCTGCAATTGGCTGCGAATGATACGGCGGCTATTGGCGCCGACGATGTGATCGTGATCGTCAACCCACCAGTGACCGTCAACGCCGGTCCGGATCAAACCATCTGGCTGGATGAAACGACTGCTCTGGAGGGCGTTCCTGTTGCGCCGGGAAGCGGAGAGACGCTCGCCTGGTCTGTGGTCGGCGGTCCCGGCCCGGTTGATATTGACTTGCCGAGCGCGGGAAATTCGGACGTCGCGTTTGCCCT
>DATEKZ010000526.1:0-5863 GCA_035277185.1 Verrucomicrobiia bacterium | reverse complement strand
CAAATGTGACCTGGGGTATCGGACTCCTCGACATGACCGGGAGCAGCACCATCACCGGAGCGTTCACGCTCACCGTGAGCACTGGTTCGGTACTACGTTACAATCACTCCTCCACGATCCCGGGTTCGGTGACCGTGGACGGCACGCTCCAACTGACGAGTTCGTCTGTAACACTCGTCATCAACGGGCTCCTCACCCTCAATGCGGGCGGCACCTTGAACAATCCCGGCACGATCCAGGTCGGCATTGGCGAGTTCATCAACAACGGCGGCACCATCATCGGCAATCCGCCGCAGCAGATCGGCGGTACGTCCACTGCGCTGCAGATCAGCGGAATTCAGATCATCGGCTCGCAAGCGAGTAGTTTGCAAAAGGCGCAGGCCGTGTCGCCGTCTCGCGACGTGTTGATTTCCTGGTCTGGCAGAACCCGGCAAGGTTTCGTGATCGAAACGAGCACCGATCTCGGGCGTTGGAAGGAAGCTTCGGTGGTCATCACCGAAATCGCGCCCGGTGCGTATCAAGGTCGGTTGACGACGCCCGTTGAGGGCCAGCAGTTTTTCCGTGTTCGATTGGCGCCCCGCGATCCGCCGGAACGTCGCTTCGACAGGCCTTACCAGCTTCATTAACGGCCGCGTGATGCGTCTTTCAGACCTCCTGGTCCGCGAGGTTTCTCATGATCCATCCCTCGACAGAGCCGGTTCGATTGCCTAGGTTGTGCGCGTGCCAGTGCACAGCAAACCCAACGCGTCCCCCACGCTCGCCGACGAACTGCGCGTTATCGTCGGCGACGACGGCGTCGTGTCGAAGCCCGAAGAACTGCTCGTGTACGAGTGCGACGCCTATACGCTGGAAAAGAATCTGCCGAACGTCGTGGTCTTCCCACGCACTACCGAAGAAGTCGTCGCCATCGTCAAACTCTGCGCAAAACAAAGCGCGCCGTTCATTCCACGCGGCGCGGGCACCAGCCTGAGCGGCGGCGTGCTCGCCGTCACCGGCGGAGTGATGATCACGCTTTCGCGGATGAACAAAATCCTTTCCGTGGACCATCGCAACCGGCGCGCGTTGGTCGAGGCAGGCTGCGTCAACGCCTGGATCACCAACGCCGTCCGGTCGCGCGGCTTGCTTTACGCCCCCGACCCTTCGAGCCAGCCGGCTTGCACCATTGGAGGGAACGTTGCGACCAATTCCGGCGGACCGCATACGCTCAAATACGGCGTCACCACCGATCACGTCCTCGGATTCGAGATGGTTTTGCCGGACGGCGAGGTCGTCTGGCTTGGAACCAAACCTGACGGAGGGGAGGAGTTTGCCGGGCATGACTTGCGCGGCGCGGCCATCGGCAGCGAAGGGATGTTCGGCATCGTAACGCGTGTCCTCGTCCGGCTCATCCGGGCGCCGCAGGCCTACAAAACGATGCTGGGGGTGTTCGAAAGCGTCGATGACGCCAGCCAGACCGTCAGCGACATCATCGCGGCGCGCATCGTGCCGGGTGCCTTGGAGATGATGGACCAGCTCATCACCCAGGCGGTGGAAGCAGCGTACCAATTCGGCTTCCCGCTCGATGCCGGGGCAGTACTGATTGTTGAACTGGACGGGCTGGCGGCCGGGCTCGAAAAGCAGGCCGAGCGGGTCATCGATATCTGCAAAAGGAACGGCGCCCGGGAAGTGCGCCTGGCGAAGAGCGAAGACGAACGCGCCCTGCTCTGGAAATGCCGCAAGCGGGCGTTCGGCGCCATCGGCCGTCTCAGCCCAAACTTTCTCACGCAGGACGGCGTGGTGCCTCGCTCGAAACTTCCCGAAATGATGCGGTTCATCCGGGCGACGAGCGAGAAGTACGGGCTGCGCATCCCCAACGTCTTCCACGCCGGCGACGGCAACATTCATCCCCTGGTGCTCTACGACGAGCGGGATCCCGACCAGATCCGCCGCGCGCTGGCGGCGGGCCACGATATTCTGGAGAAGTGCATCGAGTTTGGCGGCAGCGTGACCGGCGAGCATGGCATTGGCGTCGAAAAGATCGATTTCATGGAGAAACAGTTTGCCAAGGAAGACCTGGACGCCATGCGCGCGCTGCGTCGGGTGTTCGACCCGGAGAACCGGTGCAATCCGCACAAGATGTTTCCGGGATCGAAACGGTGTGCCGACTTCACGTTGAAGAAGCAGGCGGCAGCGTAGCGGAGAGGTGACGACGCGCGGTCCGGGCGATTCCACGCCGGCGATGGCCTTCGACTCAGTAATCCCTTGAAATCGGCTGCTCCATGCCGGATGGTTTCGAGGCTCGAAGAGGTTGGGACAGATGTTATCCGCCGGGGCTAGCCAGGCTCGACGAGAGATTGGCGCAGTGAATCAACTGGAGCATCGTTGACCGGCGAGGAATGAGCCACCGGGACGGACCTGCATGAGCAAACCTATCCGCATCCTGATTGTTGAGGATTCCGAGCCGGACGCATTGTTATTGTTGCATGAGCTCCGGCGGGCGGCCTATGAGCCAATTTTCGAACGCGTGGACAATCCCGCCGCCATGAGCGAAGCGCTCGACCGGCAAAGCTGGGATCTCGTCGTGGCCGATTTTTCCATGCCACAGTTCAACGCGCTGGCCGCGCTGGAATTGCTGAAGCAAAAGCAGCTCGACCTGCCATTCATTATCGTGTCCGGCACGATCGGGGAGGAACTCGCTGTCGCTGCGATGAAGAACGGGGCCAAGGATTACATCATGAAAGGCAACTTGAGGCGGCTCGTTCCCGCCGTCGAGCGCGAGTTGCGCGAAACCGTGGAGCGGCGGGAACGAAAACGGGCCGAGGACGAGCTGCGAGAGAATCAGGAGCAATTCCGCGTGGCGCGGGAAATCCAGCAACGACTGTTTCCCAAGGCGCCGCCTCAATTCAGTCCGTTCGACATTGCCGGAGCCTCGTATGCGGCGGAGGCCACCGGTGGGGATTATTTCGATTACCTGATGATGGCCGACGGCTGTCTTGGGGTCGTGGTGGCCGACGTGGCCGGTCACGGGATCGGGCCGGCCCTGTTGATGGCCGAAACCCGGGCCTATTTACGGATCCTGGCGAGAAACCGGGCGGACGTGGGTGAAATCCTCTCGCGCGCGAATCTGGTGTTGGCCGAGGACGTGGGTCTTGAGCGGTTTGTCACGTTGATACTGGCCAAGCTGGACTCCAGGTCGCTGTCCCTGACTTATGCGAGCGCGGGCCATCAGAGCGGCTATGTCATCGATGCCGCCGGAAACGTCAAGGTGGTGCTCAAGCGCACGGGTGTTCCGTTGGGAGTCCAAGCCAACGTCGCCTATGCAGTGGCTCCAACTATTCCGCTGTTGCCGGGAGACACCGTGCTGCTCCTGACGGATGGGTTCGACGAGGCCATCTCGCCTGAGAATACGCTTTTTGGCGTTCAACGGATTCTCGACGTCGCGCGCGATCACGCCCATGACACCGCCGGCGTCCTCGTGGAGGCCCTGTATCGCGCCGTCCGCGATTTTTCGCAAGGCCAGCCGCAACTTGACGACCTGACGGTCGTCGTGGTGAAGGTGGGGCGCGGGAAGGATGAAAATGACCCGTTGATGGAGCCACCTTTCCGGAGTTAACTTTTGAGCACGGTTGATCAAGGCCATGCCTGACATCACCGACATGACGGGCACTATGCCGGACCGTTACGCCCGCGGCATGGAACGGCTGGTGGGGGTGGTGCAGGAGCTGTCGCTGGCGCGGGACCTGGACGGCGTCATGGCCATCGTGCGCCGCGCTGCGCGTCAACTGACGGGCGCCGATGGCGCCACATTCGTCCTGCGGGAAGGCGATCACTGTCATTACGCCGATGAGGAGGCCATCGCGCCGCTGTGGAAGGGGCGACGGTTTCCCATAAACGTCTGCATCAGCGGCTGGGTGATGCTGAATCGCCAGCCGGCGGTCGTTGAAGATATCTATGCAGACCCGCGTATTCCCGCTGAAGCGTACCGTCCCACTTTTGTAAAGAGCCTGGTCATGGTTCCCATTCGGACGGCCAACCCCGTGGGCGCCATCGGCAACTACTGGGCGACCCACCGCCAGCCGCGGCCGGAGGAGGTGAAGCTCTTGCAGGCCCTGGCCGACAGCACGTCAGTGGCGATGGAGAACGTACAGCTTTACGCGGGCCTCGAACGGAAGGTGGCCGACCGTACTTCTCAACTGCAAACCCTCAATGAAGAGCTGGAAGCCTTTTCCTACTCCGTGTCGCACGACTTGCGGGCGCCCCTGCGTCACATCGACGCCTACACGCAGATTCTGCAGGATGAAGCGGCCGGCACGTTGAGCGCCGCGAGCCAGCGGCATCTGTCGATCATCAACGAGGCCGCGCGCAAAATGAGCGCGCTGATCGACGATCTGCTGGAGTTTTCGCGCATGGGCCGGGCGAAGTTGCGGCGGCGCCGGGTGAACATGGGGACACTGGTCGCGGCGGTTCTGGCCGAGATGGAGCCGGAGACAAAGGATCGGGCCATCTCCTGGGAGATCGGGGACCTGCCCGAAGTCGAGGGCGATGGGACCCTGGTCAAACAGGTATGGGCAAACCTGCTTTCAAACGCCATCAAGTACACGCGCCATCGGACGCAGGCGAAGATACGGATCGGAGCCATCCAGCGAAGTGAAGAGGTGGAGTTCTTCGTGGAGGACAACGGCGCGGGATTTGACATGCGGTTTGCGAACAAATTGTTCGGCGTGTTCCAACGGCTCCATCGCGCCGAGGAATTCGAGGGCACGGGGATCGGCCTGGCCAACGTGCGGCGCATCGTTGGCCGGCACGGTGGGCGCACCTGGGCCGTGGGTGAGGCGGATCGTGGAGCGACCTTCCATTTCACTCTTCCCGCGGCCAATGGAAAGTAATCGCGTCATAGAAGCCGCCGAGCCACGGGCGTTTACGGCCGGCTCAAAACTTCCTTGAGCGTGGTCAGCAGTTGTTTTGTCGTGTACGGTTTGTGCAGGAACGCGCTGATCGTCGATTTGTCCACCTCAGTCAGCTTGCTTTCCGAGGCCAAACCACTGACGCAGATGATTTTCACCTGAGGGCTCATGCTGCGGAGCGAACGGACCAGTGCTGCCCCATCCATCACGGGCATCATCAGATCGGTGATCACCACGTCAATCGTGTCGCGGTATTGACGGTACAGGGAGGCAGCCTCCGCGCCATCCCGGGCCAGGAGAACCCGGTAATGGAACGTCTCCAGGGTCTCCTTGGTCATTTCCAGGACGGCCAGTTCATCATCCACCAGCAGGAGCTGTTCGTCCCGACCGGAGGGCAGTCCGGCGGGCTCCGGTTGCCGGGATACGCTTTCGTCCGCGGTAGCGGTCGGAAAGTAAACTTTGAAAGCCGTTCCGCTGCCTTCCGGACTGACGACCTCCAGGAAACCGTGGTGATTCTTGACGATGCTCATCACGGTGGAGAGTCCCAGGCCGGTGCCCTTGCCGGGATCCTTGGTCGTGAAAAAGGGTTCGAAAACCCGTTCCAGCAGGTGCGCCGGAATGCCGGTGCCGGTGTCCGACACGGTCAACACCACGTGCGCGCCGGAGACCGGGTGTTCGAGCATTCCGGTGCGTTTGCCCTCCAACACCACGTTGCCGGCTTCGATCTGCAAGGTCCCGCCTTTGGGCATGGCGTCCCGGGCGTTGACGCACAAGTTGAGCAGCACCTGATGGAGTTGAGTGGCGTCGCCCACGATCAGACGCAGATCGTTGGGTACATTGGTCTGCACTTTGATCGAACGCGGAAACGTGTCCGCGGCCAGCTTGGCGGCATCCTTGATCAAATGCTTGAGCTGGAGAACGATCATTTCTCCGGCCGCGCCGCGCGCAAAGGACAGGATCTGTTTCACCAGGTCGGCGCC
>DATEKZ010000525.1:0-8952 GCA_035277185.1 Verrucomicrobiia bacterium | reverse complement strand
CCAGAATTGAAGAACCCGCGCCGTCTCCTTCTACGCCGCCGGTCGCTCAAGAAAACTCGAACGAACCGCTGATCGTTGGCTTCGACAGGCTGGCGTCGTTCGCCTACGAGATGCCGGATGACCTCAGCAATACCAACCGGGTCGCCAGTGAAAAGACGGACAGTCAGATTCCGAAAGAGATTCGGGCGTTGGACAAGAAATCGGTTGCGTTGAAGGGCTTCATGTTGCCGTTGAAAGTGGAAGGCGGTCTGGTGACCGAGTTGTTGATCATGCGCGACCAGTCGATGTGCTGTTACGGCACCGTGCCGAAGATCAACGAGTGGGTGAGTGTCAAGATGACCAGCAAAGGGGTGAAGCCGATCATGGATCAGCCGATCACCATGTTCGGCACGCTCCGCGTCGGCGAGATGCGCGAAAACGGATACCTCGTCGGCATTTATCAACTCGAGGGCGAGAAGATGGCCGGGCCGCTGGATTTGTGATTCTCGACAGACGAAGACTTCTTGCGGCTACAGCAGGCATCGAAGAATCGAGAGGCGCGTGAATTGTCGAGCGACTTCCGAATGCGGCTTCCCTCTCCCCTCAACGGGGAGAGGGATTGAGGGGGTGAGAGCACAGTTGGACGCTTGAATGTTCGCAAGCCATCCGTTAGACCGGCTTGCGATGAACCCGGACTCAGTCGCCCGCGCTCTGCGCAGGAAATCCACCTGGGCGGAGAAGAAGTTGTGGGCCATTTTGCGTGACCGCCGTTTCTCCGCTTACAAATTTCGGCGGCAACACAAAGTGGGCGAGCACTATCTTGATTTCTATTGCGCCGAGGCGCGCTACAATTTGGAATTGGATGGAGGCCAACACGGCTTTCCCGGACAACGCGAGAAGGACGCGGCGCGAGATGAGTATTTGCAATCGCGCAACATCCAGACGCGCCGGTTTTGGAATTCGCAATTAAAGGATGCGCAGTTTGTGCGGGACACGATTTGGGCGGATCTGCAGGCGCGAGCGTCGCATCCAGGAAATGTGCAGCCAGACAAGCGCGTGCGGTTGCCGACGCGGGTGAAGAAGGCGGATAACTCCGCGAATTCTCACCCCTCACCCCGGCCCTCTCCCCGTTGAGGGGAGAGGGGACCTCAAGCGGGGCGACAAAATACCAGGGCGTCGTGGAGCAGGTGACGCGGGTTTCTCTCCCTCTCCTCCTCGACCGAGGAGGGTTGGGGTGAGGAGTCGATTCCCTGCAGAACTGCGCCAGGACTTGTGTACGTCCCGCCGATTGAGCACGCTCAAGGCTTGTTCGTCTGCACGAACTGAATGGCCCCATCGACGTACTTGGCGGGATTGGTCGCAAACACGCCGTTGTCCGTCTCGATGGCCAGCACGCCGTCCCATTTCGACTGCTTCAATTCCGCAAAGAGCCCTTTATAATTGGCCTGCCCCGTTCCGATCTCCACGTCGAGAATGACCTTCTTGCCATCGGCGGTTTCCACTTTCTTGTCTTTCAGGTGAATGTCCCAGACCCGGCCGTCGTACTCGCGAAAAACTTTGCCGGCGTCGAAGCCCGCCCCGGTCACATGTCCGACGTCGAGACAAACCCCGATCCGCTTGTCGCGCGCGTTCAGGATTTTCCTTACGGTCTCGGGATTACCGTACGCGGACTCGATCCCGTGATTGTGAATCGCAAGCTTGATGTCGTATTCCTTCACCAGTTGCTCGAGATTGTCCCATTGGGCCATGTCTCGCGGTTCGACCACGATGACTTTGATTCCCATTGCCTTCGCGAATTCGAAAAGCTTCCGGTTCTCCTCCTTGTTCATCGAGGTGCCCGCGACGCCGAACGTGTAACAAACGAGGCCGTTCTTATCGAGGATCGCCTTCTTGCGTTTCGTCTCCTCCATCGGCGCGGACGGTTCCATGTGTTTGCCGATCATCTGCACGTATTTGATCTTGTGCTTCACACAGAAGTCCACCACCTGGTCGAAGTCCATGTTGCGGAGCGTCCAGGTCTGGATGCCAATCTTCGGTTCGTAGTCAGCAGCCAGAGACGCCGTCGAGAGCGTTGCGGCGGTCAAGAGTAAGACAGGAAGAATAGAACATCGTGGTTTCATAGGTAATGGAGTTTCACTGGATTCAACCGGTTTGATTTCAGGCGTCAAAGCAAATCTGTTCGCCGCGCGGACGGGGCGCATCTCACTTTATTGCGGCCCTGCACGTGAGTGCGTCGCGTCCCCCCTCACCCTGACCCTCTCCCCAAGGAGAGGGAACAGCCGAGCGGCATTCGAGAACCCAAGACGCTCGCCAGCAGAAGGCCGGGCGCGTGGTCGCTCCCTCTCCCCAAGGGAGAGGGCGGGGTGAGGGGAAAGGAGGTGGTCGAATAGAGCCGTCCACGCTGATAAGAACCGGTGCCACGACAAGAGACGCAATGCCACAGATGATTGGTCTGCGTCGCTAACGTTTTCGTATCGGCCTTGGTTGTTCGGCTCGGCTCTTCATTTCTCGCGTGCGTCTGACGGTATCGCCGCCAATTTATGTAGGACAGAATTCTTCCCACGATATCGGAATATAGACACCAGACGCGGAATCGACCGGCTTTCCGTCATCGGGCCGACGATAGTTCCATGGCAGGGCCAGTCAATTCATAGGCGCTGACAGGGTCGAGGGACGCAAATCTTCGAAGGGCTCTCGAAACGTGCACGGCCGAGTTCGATCTTGGCCCGGCGGCAAAACTCAGTTCAGAGAAGCCTGCACAGATCAACCGAGATTCCCCGGCGCAGCAAAGGCTCGACGGTGTTGGTGATCTCGCGCCACACAATCTCGCGCGCCGCAAGCATCAAGATCTGTGTCGAGGATTCGACGCCGTCGCGAAGGCTCGCTTGCAAAGCGGCGCGGTCCGGCAACGACTCAAATGACGTCGTCCGTAGGTCCTCCGGCTGGATGACGGCTCTTTGTCCGGCCGGCGTCGAGCGGGCCAATTCGTATCGCGTGCCGGAGGAACCCTGGCTGAGCCTGACGATAAGGTGCGCCGGACCCGGAGCCTGGCGGAAGCCAATGCTCCCGAGATCGTTCGTGCCGGAAGCGACAGGAAACGCCTGCGGCGCGGTCGCGAGTTCGTCCTCAAATGAACGGAGCTCGGTCATCACATTCATGATCCGCTCAATCGTCGCATCGTCGTCCGGCTCGACGCGCAAGCCGACGTCCCAACCCAGATGACGGCGCACGCCGAGGAGCGAGGAGACCCTGTCCACGGCGGTCGTTCCGGCCTTTGCCAGGCAATCTTCGACCGTGCCGGCCAGCCGCCAGGACCCGGCGCGCGCAATGTGAATCGTGAAATCCACGCGGCCCGGTTTCGGCCCCAGCGGCTTCAAACACGCCGCGAGGCGCAATTGCCGGGCGAGGGCCACGACGTTCGTGCCGGCGCCGTCGAGGCTGATGGCTTCGAGCGACGTCCGAAGTTCACCAAGGTACGCGCGCAACAGTTTGAGCGGCGGGTTGCGCAAGCCGACACGGGGTCCGGAGGCGGCCTGTCGAACCAACTCGGCAACGTCACTGTCGCTGAGTCCCCAACGAACTTCGATTGCGTTTGACGGCACGCGCGGTTTGTCCGCGGTTTGAAGGTCAATGAACACCCGGTAATCGCCAAACGGTTCGCCTTCGAGTTTCTCCGAGCCGAATGCGATCTCGCGAGTGATGGCGGCACCGGGCTTCAAAACGTTTTCCTCGTATGCACCTTCGATGGCCGTGCCGATTGTGCCGAGACCGAGGCGCTGCCCTTTGGTGTTCACGATCCAGAGTTGGGCGTCGTTTGGCCAAATCAATTTCTGCTCGACGTTGCCCTGATTTCGAATCGTGAGTTGAAGTGGCGATGGCCGCAACGGCGGCAAAACGCGCGGCCCGGCCAGTTGAAGCGACAATTTTCGTTGCGTGGTGCGGGTCTCCCGCTGACGAAGGTAGTCATCCACGCTGAGCACGGAAACTTCGATCGGCGCGGTGGCCGCCGTGTCGCGCCAAAGTTTCAGATTTCGCGGAACCTGCGGTTGCTGCTCCGGCAGAACGCCCACGTACCTGCCTTGCAATTGATATGTGCCGGACTCACTCAGCCGAACCCAGTCGCTGAGGAAAGTGTCGAAGTCGCGCGGCTTGCCCGGATCGAGACGTTCCGCCCTGGCAAACCTGTGCCCCAACGCCTGACCGGGCGGAATCAGCGCCACGCTTTTGCCCTCCGCCGTGACCGTCAGCCTGCCGTTCAGCCGGCAGCAGCCTTCCCACATGAACGCCAGCGGCTCAGTCGAGTTGTTGCGAAAGCGCCAGATGAGCTGGATCGGATCGCCAATGACGTGGGTTTCCCCCGGCGGAATGACAAGCTCGGCCTGGACGGGCGATTCCGCCGCGGCAGCTGGAAGATCGGGCCACACGAAGAGAAGGAAGACGGATGACGTCACGAGGTACCACAGGAGCGCGGACTTTAGAGCGGTTTCAAGAATTCTGTGGCCCCTGCAAGAGCCTGGTGCGTACGAGCCGCGCGTCAGCGTCATGGACTGCGGCAGCCCTCTGCCGCCGTGTGTTACCAGCCTTGCGAGGGAAAAGCGGCAGAGGGCTGCCGCAGTACAAAACCTCGCGGATTGTTCCAATCGGGTTTTGTGAAAACGCCCTAGTCCGCGCCCCGGGAAATGCGCCCCGGACTTCACTCGCCTGCAGCCACTCGCGCGACTTTGAAATCATCGAAGCGAATCGGCGTTCCGGAGAATGGATTGCCCCAAACCGCGGCGCGGCCAGCAATCGGTTCCTCCTTTTCATCGAACGAAATGGTCCAGGCAGACGGCTCGTTTCCTTCCTGCCAGGCTTTGCCTTCCACCTTCCACTGGCCGTCCTTCACCTTGCGCACTTGAAGCTTCAGGTGGGTCCATTTGCCGGAAACCCATTCGTACGGAACCGTCACTTTCACGGTCTCGCCTTTGTAGAGCTCAACCAGTTTCTTGGCCGGGCTGATTTGCAGTTTGTAGCCGCCCACGCCATTCAAGCTCGCTGCGAACGCCGGAAAACGCCGTCCCTTGCCGGAGCCGAAAATACGCGCGAAAACAACGGTGCCCTCCTTTTCCGTCGGCCCAAACAACACTCCATACGTATCGAGCGGCGCGCCGGGAAGTTCGAGGACTTTGTTGCCTTCTTCCTCCTTCACGCCGAACTGGCCGTCGAGCACCAGGAAGTCATCGGGCACCTTGCCGGCTTCGGATTTCTCAAAATCGTTTTCGTAAAGCGGCTTGCTCGATTGTGCCCATGCCGCCATGAGCAGGCCAATCACCGCCACAACAGTCGCAATGCACTTCTTCATTTTAGGGTACCATTTCGTGGTCCGTGGTCCGTGGTCCGTGACCGCCTGGTATTGCACGCAGGTTCACGGACGACGCATCACGCATCACGTCACTCATTTCTCAACGCATCCAAGAGCCTTCCCCGCAACGCCGCCATTGTCGCCAGCCACGTCCATAACGCGCCGCTGAGCAGAACCCCGATCAGCGTCAACGCCAGGGAAAGATACGGCACTTCCGATCCCGGCGAAAGCACCGCCGGCAACACCGCGACAAGCGCCGACAACACGCCGATGCCCAGGCCGAACACCAGCAACGCGCCGTGTTCGCTTAACACGAGCCATTTCAACGCGCGCCGTCGAAAACCCACCGCCATCAACACCGCCAGCTCGCTCCGGCGTTCCAACACGTTTCTCAAGACGACCACGCCCAGACCCACGCTGCCGAGCAGCAAGCCCAGCCCGCCGAGAATCTGAAACGTGCCAAGATAGGTGTTTTGCACGGCGTTGAACATTGCCAGCCGCCCGGCCGTCAGCGTCAGTTCCAGGCCCGCATCGCGCAACGCCCGCGTCAACGTGGCTGACACTTCCGGCACGTCCTTCGACGGAGCATCAATAAGAAACATTCGATATCCGTCTTCCGCTGGAAACCGCTTCAGGAACTCCTCCTCGTCGATCAACAGGCTGCCTTGAAGGATGGAATTGGCAACCGCGCCGACCAGGCGAATCTTAAACGCCCGGCCTCGATCATCGGTGTAATCCAGCGTGTCTCCGACCTTCCTGCCCATGGCCCATTGGATCGAGTTCGCGTCGCCGATGGCGGGGACAATCGTCTCGTCAGGCGGCCGTTCCGGTTGCCCCTCACCCGCTCCCGCGACTGCGGGACCACCCTCTCCACCACTGGGGGAGAGGGATGGGGTGAGGGGGACCTTCAATAACATCCACGGTTTCTCTTTGGGCAGGCCTTTCGCCGTTTTCGCAAACGTGAACGCCTCGCGCTCCGCCAGCAGTTCCGGCCTCACCCCGAGCAATCGCGGTTTCTGCGCCCGATTCAAATTCAAGCAACTCGCGTCGTCGCCGTCGCGCACGCGCATCGGCACGACCTTCACGCCGTCGAGCACCTTGTCGTCGATCCCAAAATACTCGCGACCCTTTTGCGTGTTCAAATCATGAACCACCGGCAAGGTGGACTCGCCGATCAACGCGAACCCGCCCGTGCCCGAGGAGCGCTTCTCCGCGCCCTTCACGGCGTCGAGTCTGAACACGCCGATGCTGGCGATAAGAAAGCTGCCGCAGGCGAGCAATCCCAGCGTGGACAGGCTGCGTGTCCGTCGGCGGGCGCAGTTCCGCACGCCGAGTTCGCTCAGCGAGAATCGCGGTACTTCGCTGCCTGCAGCGGCGGCAAGCCGCGACAGATAAACGGAAGCGAACGCGAGACCTGCGATCAGCAACAACGCGCCCGCGCCAAAAAATGCGCCGGCATTGGCGGTATTGCCGGTGCCCACGGCCCATCCGATCAAGGCAATCGCGCCCAACGCGCAGAGGATTGCCACCGCGACGTTCCGACTTTTGGCCTTGGACTTTGGACTTTGAACTTTGAACTCTTCAACGGCTCCTTCCGCCAACAACTCCCGCGCCGGCTGTTTCGCCTGCTTGCGCAGCGCCAGCCACACCGTCGTCCATGCGACGACGACCGCCGCGAAAGCGCCGAGGGCGAGTGTGGCGGGTTCCGCGTGGAAGGACAGGTTCGAAGTCCCGACGGCGTCGCGCCAGACGGTTGAGAGACCGCGCAGCATCGCGCGCGCATACCAGAGGCCTCCCGCCAATCCGATGACACCACCGACGAGCGCCAGCGCGCCGCCTTCGAACATCAGCAACCGGCGCACCTGCCGCGGCGTGAACCCGACGGCGAGCAGCGTGCCGACTTCCGCCGCGCGTTGTTCGATTCCGAACTGAAATAACAGCGCCATGAGCAGCAGCGCCGCAACGATCAGAAAGAAGCTGAAACCGATGAATAATCCGCCAAAGTCCTGGGATTGATCGACAGCGGCGAGCGCCTCTTGCAACACCGGATCGAACCGGAGCCCAATGGACGCCGGATCTATTCGCGAGAGAAGGTGTTGCTCGATTTCTGTCTTTGCCTTCTGAAGAGCCGCCGTCACCGCGGTGCTTTGCGTCGGTCCCGGCGGCCGGGCCGCGGGTGGTGCCACTGCTTTCGTGGTCGCTCCATTCGGATCCGAAGCGGGTTCGAGTACCATCGGCGGGATCGACACCATTCCCCGCGAGAACGTGTACGCTGAAAAAGAATAACGCACGGCGGTGAGGTTCCCGAATCGGTTGCTCCACAGCTTCCGACCGGCAGCGAGCGTGACGAAGGCCTTCGGCGTTCCACGATACTGTTTCCAATACTCCTCGTCTTTGGGCCGGATCTTATCGAGCGAAACCGGCAAACTGGCGTCCCAGTCACGGGTGCTCTCGGCCTTGTCCAATCCGGGAAAATCAGGCATGAGTGTGCGGTCGGCGGCGGCGCCGTTCAAAGGGACGACCGAGCGAACGCGGAAATGCGCGCTTCTCTCCTCCAACTTTCGGCCCAGGTCCATGACGAAATACTTCAACTCCAGCTCCTCTTCCGGCTTCACGCTGAGGTCATCGGCCAGCCATTGGTTGATGATGATCTCGTCGTCGCGCATCCCGGCGGGCACGACCGGCGCGCCCATCGCGGTGACCGTCGAATAGGGCGTTGCGCGATCTCCGAAGCGCAGTTCGTTGACGAAGTAAGTCAGGACGCCCCCGGCATTCGTGGCCGCCTGAAGCGCGACCTCGGCCACCGGCGGATCGAGGAAGACACGGCTGGTGTGCAGCTCGACCGCGTTCATTCCCGGAATCTCGCGCAACTCCAGCTCGGCATCCTCAAGGTTCCATGCTTTACGGAGCGATGCGGCATCGAACGTCCGAACCGCGTTGTTGCTGGAGGAAACCAGCATCATATTCGCTCGGCCAGGCAACTGAATCTTCTCCTGCAGCCAGGCCAGGGACACAAACGCATTGAACGGCGGAATCTGGCTGGCTTGCAGGCCGAACCATCCCAGACGGGAATCTCCGGCAATGGCGCGCACCGTGACGCGCAACGCAACGGAGGAATCCTCCTGCGGCGTGATGGGTGTTTCGCGGGAAAGCGCGCTTGGCCGGGAGACCCTCAAAAGAACGGTATCGCCCGCCTTGGCCCCGAGTTGTTGCGCCAGGCGCTCGTTCAGGATCACCTCGTCGGCGCCAGGACTCTGAAACGGCGCGGCTTTCGCATCCAGGTCCCAAAAACGGTCATCGACGCCGAGGAGTTGAACACGGTTCGCGCGCGCAGAATCATCGGCAGTTGTCGCCGTCGCGAGCAACTGAAGCGCGGCGACAACGGCTCCATCAAACGAGTCTTCGAGACCCTTCGCCAACTCCGCGCGGAAGAAGCGGTCGTTGGAGGCCAGAGCCAGTTGCACGCGGCCGAGCCGGGCCAGCGCCATGTCGCGCAAGCTTCCCCGCACGGAATCACCCACCACCAATGCGCCGATGAGCACCGCGCTGCCCACCGCCGCGCCGAGCAGCGCCCCGAGATGCGACCGCGCGTGGAAACGCAGACTGCGAAGGAGCAAGGTGCGTAGCGTCAT
>DATEKZ010000524.1:0-10387 GCA_035277185.1 Verrucomicrobiia bacterium | reverse complement strand
GAATGCAGTCCTTTGATTCTCGGGGAACAGTATCATTGCTGGAAAGCGGTCTCGGAAACCGGAAAACTCCTGCAATATCCTTGGACGGCGCTCATTCCAAGTCCGCAGCGTAACGAACGGTTCGAGAAGGTAAATGGGGTGTCTCCCCCAACTTGCGATAGGGTTCTTACCCCATCCCGCAGGGCGAAGTTCCAGGACTCATGCCCCTGCGCGATCGAGCTGGCAGCAACTGCATTGCGTAGCGGTGCGCAGAAAATCAAGGATTTCACCTCCCCTCCACGTCCACATCACGCTTGCCGTCGGAACCCATCGGGATGAAATCCGGGATCTGTATCCCGCCGGAGGAAAAGCCGCGCGTGATTTGCGAGGACCCGCCAAACTAAAACGATTCAATTCCGACCCGTACCCCGGCGGGATTATCCCTTGCGCGGACCGAGGTGCTTTTCAATGGCCGCGAAGAGCTCGCGCGGAATGATCGGTTTGGTCAGATAATCGTCCATGCCCGCCGCGATGCATTTCTCGCGCGTGCCGGCGGCCGAGGCGGTGGTTAGCGCAATGATCGGAATATGGTTGCTATGGCGGGCATTGGTCTCCCGCATGGCGTCGGTCGTTTCGCGTGTTGCGGTGCCAGGCGCGATTCTGGACTCGTTTTCACGGATAATGGTCGCGGTCTGGAAACCGTCCAGTTCCGGCATCTGCAGGTCCATGAAAATGAGATCGAATTTTTTCCCCGCGAGTTTCTCGAGGGCTTCCTTGCCGTTGGCCGCCGAATCGGCCTCGAAACCTTTTCGCCGCAGCAACCCCAGGGCGACGGTCTGGTTGATCGGATCGTCGTCCACCAGGAGGATGCGCGTTGGCGACGGCTGGCCTTTTGCCGGGGATGCGGGTGTTTCCGGATTCATGGTTTCTGTTCCTTCAGATAGCGCTCGTACGCCTCCTCGCCAAAAAGTTTGCGCAAGGTGTTTTCGCGCGAGGCCTGGATCGCGTGAAGGGCCTCGGTCCGCTCTTCCGGTGTCAGCGTGGCATCATTGCGAATTCGTTGCTGCTCGACTTCGGTCGTGTGATTGATCTCGTAAAGGGGCAACAGTTTTTCCTGCGCCGCGCCAATCTGTTGCACCAGCGCGCGCGAATCACGGAAGAGCGGGTCCTGATTCAACTTGTAGAGCTGAAACCGGTCCGTCCCCAGGATTTCACGAATGCCCGCGTCCCGCTCCTGTTCCAGTTCCTTGCGACGTTGCAGACTGGCCGGGTCGGTGGCGCCGGCCAGGGATTGCAACTGCTGGTCGATCGAGTCCCGCGCGCGAAACAGATTCCGGAACTCATCCGGCCCGAGGTCGAACCCGCGCATTTCCGTCCGCAGCGCGTTGGCGTTGTTCGAGTATCGCAGCAGGTACTCCTGGAGTTGTTCCGGTCCCAGCACCTGCGCCAGCTCGGCTCGTGTCTCTTGCCGGAGCCGCTCCAGTTCGGCGGGATCCGGTGGTTTGCCTTCCTTTTGCATCGCCTCGAGGTAGGCCTGCCGACGCTCCTGCGAGCGGTCTTCAATTTCGTGAACGGCATTTTTCGCCTGGGGCGAAAGCGCTCCCAAAAGAGGGCCGTCGAGCGGATTGCCGGTCGGCGCCGGATACGGGTAATAGGAGGATTCCCACTCGGCGCCGAGCAGCCGGGAGAGAAGCGAGCGACGTTCGGTCTCCAGGGCCTTCAGCTTCACCACGGCGGCCTGGGTGATGTCGAGATCCGGTTCGGAGCGCCACCATTGCTGTTCGGCGGTGACGATCTCCGTCGCGCGGCGCCTGGCGAAAAGCTGGTTCACATCGGCGACGATGATGTCTCGAATCGTGGCTTCGGGACAACCAATCGCGCGCAGATTGGCGATATAGGTTGGATAATCGTCCGACTCAATCTGGTTCCAGACGAAATTCTGGCGCCGGACCACCACGTTTGTCTTGACGACCGTTTCCAGTCCTGCCGGCGTGGAGTGGGCGGACAGGGCGGGGTCTTTTTCGGAGTAAAGGCGCGCGAGAGAGAGCAGCATCGCCGCCAGGGCGATGTTGGCCCCAAGCAAAATCCACAACAACACTCGTCCGCGCATCAAGCTATTGTTCCGTGAACGGACCCTTCCGGCAAACCCAAAACTTAGCCGTATCTATTCACTTCAACCACAGATGAACACAGATGAGAGAAGGCCGGGTACGTGGTTGCGGCTCAACTCTGGCTCAACCGCTTTTTCGGCGCCTCGACCAACAGCTCGTGCGCTTCACGGAGAATCGCGGGAATCCGTTCGGCGAAGGGGCTTCGCGCCAGCGCCTTTCCCAGGTCGTAACGGCCGGTCTTGCCCGCGTTCTCGCCGGGGAACCAGTGATCGCCCTGGCCGAGCAGGTTGTATCGCATGCGGCCCCAGTCAACGAGATCGAGCGATTTTGCATGCATCCATAGACGGAGAATTTCGAGCACGTTGATCTCCCCGGGCACATCGACATATTGCGGGACGCCTTCAAACCAGCGCTGGCACCAGTCCGCGCCGAGCGCGCGCTCCATTTCCTCCCGAAGGCGTTTTTCAATCGGCGCAATGGTTTCCGCGATATTGTCATAGTAATCGAGCGCGCCGATGTGCTCATCGAAATCACCCGGCCGCGCCGCGCCGCAACTGAGCGTGTGTACTTCCTTTCGCGCGAGGCAGTAGAGGCCGTTGAACTGCATCGGCGTCAGCGGTGCGCACAGATCAACGAGCTTCTTCGGCGGCGAGTAGAGTTTTCCGCCCTTGTCGTTCGGACTGATGATGAAGACGCCCATGTCACGCGCCTGCGCGGCCTCGATCGCCGCCCAGTTCAGGTCGTTGACGAAATACCAATGCACGTTGATGTAATCGAACTCGCCGCTGTTGACGGCATCGAGAATGATGTCGGTTGTGGCATGCGTGGAGAACCCGACGTGGCGCACGAGGCCATCGCGCTGCAGCTTGCGCGCGGCTGCGACGCAGCCGTTCTTCTTCAGGGACCAGTCCAGGAACTGGCGATGATTGACACCGTGAAGGGCGAGCAGATCGACGTAATCGAGGCGCAGATACTCGAGCGATTTCTCGAACGTCTTCAGGAAACTTTCCGGGCTGGCGTGCGGAGCGACCTTGGTTTGGACGATGATCCTGTCGCGCGGGAGCGTTGGCAGTACGTGACCGAGTTGCATTTCGGACGAACCGTAGCCGCGGGCGGTTTCGATGTGATTTATGCCCAGTTCGACCGCGCGCCGGATCGTGGCTTCGAGATTCGCCTGGTTATCGCGCGGGACGTCCTTCGGATCGACGTCCTGCCACTTGAACTGGTAACGCATGCCGCCGCAGGAGAAGACGGGTATCCGAAGTTCCGTGCGGCCGAAGCGGCGGTATTTCATGGGGCGGAGTTATGCCATGTCCCGCGCGGCGAGACAACGCCGCGATGAAAGAATTCGCAGCCTTCTTGGCTAACCATTCAATTGAACAGGAGACAACAGAGAGAACAGAGAATGAGGACGGCTCAAACTCTTCTCGTCGAAACGAAAAAGAAGCGCCAAGCAACCAATAGCGCGATCGCAAGAATCAATCCGTAAAACGGCCATCTCAGGACTCTGACTGGCCCAGACATTTCGCCGTAATTGCCGTCAGGCAACGGTTCAAGAGCTGGATTGATAACCCAGTACTGAACGCCTGCCAGAAGCGCGGCGGCCGTAATCAGCAACATCAAACCTATCAGACTTGATCTACTCATTAATTCGAGTCACAGGCCGGTCTATTTACACGACGAATTCGAGTTCCTGCCGGTGCGGGATCAGTCCGCGTTCGTACCCACGACCGAGAAACCGCCGGATCGATTCGCGACCCTTTTCGCCGTAATCGAGCGTCCAGTGATTCACATACATTCCCACGAATTTGTCGGCGAGGTCTCGGCCCATGTCGCGGGCGTATTGCAGCGCGTGTTGCACGGCCTCGGCGCGATGATCGAGACTGAATTGGATGCTCGCCGTGAGAATGTCGGAGATGGCTTTGCGGACAGAGGGTTCGTGGCGTTTGTGGATCACGTTTCCGCCGAGGGGCAGGGGAAGCCCGTCGTTTTCGCGGCCCCACCAGACGCCGAGGTCTTCACACATGACCAGCCCTTCGTTCTGATAGGTGAGCTGACCCTCGTGGATGATGAGGCCGACGTCGGCTTTGCCGGTGCGCACTGCCTCAAAAATCTTGTCAAACGGGACTACGACGTAGTCAAACTTCTGCCTATCTCCCTCTCCCCGCGAAGAATGAGTGGGGTGAGGAGTTATTGAGAAAGCGCGCCCCCTCTCCCCGGCCCTCAGCTCCCTCGGGGGAAGAGAGGGAGATGTCGCCACATCGTCCAGCCAAAGCTGCAACGCCAGAAACGCGCTGGTCATGGTGCCGGGCACGGCGATCTTCTTCTTCGCAATCTCCTCCTTCGAGAATTTTTCCCTGGCGACGAGCATGGGTCCGTAGCCGTCGCCCATGCTCGCGCCGCTCGGCAGCAATGCGTATTGGCCGCTGACATAAGCGTAGGCGTGGATGCTGATGGCCGAGATGTCCAGTTCGCCGCGGGTGGCCCGTTGGTTGAGCATCTGGATGTCCTGCAAGATATGCTCGAAACGGTAGCCGTGAGTGGGAATCAAATCTCTCGCGAGTCCGTAGAACATGAACGCGTCGTCGGGATCGGGCGAGTGGCCCAGCGTCAGGGTGCGTTCCAACATGTGCAGAGGCTAACGTCTCTTCAGGCATCCCGGCAAAACGAAATTTCTGGCACGCCACCGTCAAACGTCTAAGTTGGCGCCATGAAAGTTCTGCTCGGTTGGTTTACGATCCTTGCCTTGGTCCTTGCAATCGACATTCAGGCGCAGGTCCAGCTCGGCAGCGAGGTTCTCGCCGCGAATGGGTTCAAAGAGTTGCTGGGCAAACGGGTCGGGTTGATCACCAATCCTTCCGGAGTCAATCGCAGCGGCCAGTCCACGATCGACCTGCTCCATAGCGCGCCCGGTGTGAGGCTGGTGTCGTTGTTCGGACCCGAGCACGGCGTTTACGGCGACGTGAAAGCGGGAGAGAACATTCACAACAAAACTGACAAGCGCACCGGCTTGCCCGTCCATTCCCTTTATGGCGGCACGCGCAAACCGACTCCGGCAATGCTCCAGGGACTCGACGCCCTGGTCTATGATCTGCAGGACACCGGCGTGCGTTCCTACACGTTCATCAGCACGATGGGCCTGGCGATGGAGGCGTGCGCGGTAGCGGGAGTTGAATTCATCGTGCTCGACCGGCCCAACCCGCTGGGGGGCGAACGCGCCGAGGGTCCGATGGTGGAAGACCGGTTTCGTTCGTTCGTCGGTCAATGGGATATTCCTTACGCCTATGGACTGACCTGCGGTGAACTGGCGCGAATGATCAACGGCGAAGGCTGGATCAGGAAGCCGTGCAAGTTGACGGTGATTCCGATGAAAGGGTGGCGTCGTTCGATGGTCTGGCAGAACACGGGTCTGCGATGGGTGCCCACCTCGCCCAACGTCCCGCGCGCGGAGTCGCCTCTTTACTATGCCGCGACCGGGTTGTTCGGAGAAATCGCGGGTGGCAGCGGCGCCAACATTGGCACGCGAATCAAACGGCCGTTCGAGTGCGTGATCGCGCCCTGGCTGGACGCGCGCAAGTTCAGCGCCGCGATGAACAGTTACGGGCTCCGCGGAGTCAGCTTTCCCACATTCAGCGTGACACACGAGGGAAAAAAGCTGCAGGGCGTCCTGTTGAAATTCACGGATGCTGCCCACGCACCGCTGGTCGCGCTCAACTTCCATTTGCTGGAAGGCCTCCGGCAGGCGAGCGGACGCGACCTGTTCCGGGAGGCGGTGAAGGCAAAGAAGGATTTTCAGATGCTGGACAGAGTAAGCGGCAGTGACGCGACTCGAAAAGCGCTGCTGACCGGCCGTTCCGCCGCGGACATTGTGAATTCCTGGAAGCCGGGCGAGGAGGCGTTCCAGCGAGAGCGACAGGAATATCTGTTCTACACGGACGAACTACCCACCCCGCCGAAGGTGGTGGCCCAGGCCAAACCCGCACCCGGCCCGGTGGCCGCCAGTGTGCCGTCAGCCAGTGCGTTGCCACTCGGTGCGCCGCAAGCGTCTCCGGAAATGATGATCGTTACAGTAAGCAAAGGGGACACGGCCGAGAAGATCGCGAAAGATCTGGGAATCGCCGCCAGCGATATCACACTCGCCAATCGAGGGGTTGATCTCAATCGATTGAAGGCCGGACAGAAACTGAGGATTCCGCGGCCGTCGGCAAGATAGGGCAATTCCCTCTTGGGGGAGGGTCAGGGTAAGGGCGAGCCAATTCTCTAACTGCATCGTCAGGGCCAAGGGAGAGGAGTGGGGTGGGGGAACACACGCAGCGAAGTTCTGGCGCTGTCAGAAAACAGATTTGCTGCCCTCCAGCGGTTTGAAACGATTTTTCCCTTTCAAGACGTTGACCGCTTCGTAAGCATCCGGGCGACAATGCCGCTGCTTGAAATCAAAAATCTCCAGCTCGAGTTCGGTTCGGAGGAAGACGCGGTCCGTGCCGTGGACGATGTCTCGCTGACTTTGGACGCCGGCGAAACACTCTGCCTCGTGGGCGAAAGCGGGTGCGGCAAGAGCGTCACGGCGCTGTCGATTGCGCGATTGGTGCCGTCACCGCCCGCCCGTTACTGCGGCGGAGAAATTCTGCTGAATGGCCGCGACGTTCTGCGGATGTCGAAGAAAGACCTTCAACAGATTCGCGGCGGGATGGTGAGTTATGTGTTTCAAGAGCCGGGCGCGTCGTTGAACCCCGTGCTTCGGATCGGCGCCCAGATCAAAGAGTCGATCACGCTGCATCGTCCGCAGATGGCGAGGGACGAAGAAGTGATTCGGCTCCTGAAAGAGGTCGGCATTCCCGCGCCGGAATCGCGCATCAGGGATTATCCGCACCAGATGTCGGGCGGCATGCAACAGCGGGTAGTGATCGCCATGGCGCTGGCGTCCGAACCGAGGCTTCTCGTGGCCGACGAGCCCACGACGGCGCTCGACGTGACCATCCAGGCGCAGATCATCGAATTGTTATGCGATCTCAAACGGCGTCTGGGTATGAGCATATTGCTCATCACGCACAACCTTGGCCTCGTGGGCGACATCGCCGATCGCCTGGCGGTGATGTACGCCGGGCAGATTGTCGAACAGGCGCCCGCGCAACAATTGCTCCGCCGCCCGCTCCATCCGTACACCCGCGCGTTGATGAATTCCGTGCCCAAACCGGGCGCGACGACGGAGCGATTGACGGCGATTCCAGGCAATGTGCCTCAGTTGAGCGCGCTTCCGAGCGGGTGCCGCTTTCATCCGCGGTGTTCGAAGGCGCAAGCCGACTGCTCGCGACAAATGCCCGCTTTGGTCGAAGTGGAATCGAATCGGTGGGTGCGGTGTCCCTGGTGGGAACGATGAGCGACGCATGAATCTGTTTGCTGCGGCATTTTCAACCTGGCTGCTGGTTTGCGCGGTCGGTCACGTGCTGATCGGCGCCGTTTGGTTTGGGGCAATGTTTTACAGCCTGGTTGTATTGCATCCGCGGGCGTTGGGCTGAACGAGACCGTTTCTATGCCTCGGGCCCTTCTCGAAAGCCGGAATCTGAAGGTCTATTTTCCTGTGAGGCACGGCTTGTTCTCCCGCTCCAAACTATTCGTGCGAGCCGTGGACGACGTCAGCTTCGCACTCGCGCTGCGAGAAACTCTCGGCCTGGTGGGCGAGAGCGGCTGCGGCAAAACGACGTTAGGCCGCGCCATCGTGCGCCTGGTGGAGCCGACTGCCGGCCAGGTATTCTTTGAAGGCGAAGAGATTTCCGGGTTGAGCGGATCGGAGTTCCAGGCCCGCCGTCGAAAGCTCCAGATGATTTTTCAGGATCCTTCCGGCTCGCTCAACCCGCGTATGACCGCCGAGGACGTGATCGGCGAGGCGCTTGACATTCACCGCCTGGCGCCCACACCCGGGGAGCGAAGAAAGCGGGTCGAGGAGCTTCTGGTGGCCGTCGGTTTGAGCCCGGATCACGCGAAACGTTATCCGCATGAGTTCAGTGGCGGCCAGCGACAGCGGATCGGGATCGCCCGCGCCCTGGCAGTCGAACCGAAACTGATTGTTTGCGACGAGCCGGTCAGTGCGCTGGACGTTTCTGTCCAGGCGCAGATCGTCAATCTGTTGCAGGACCTCCAGCAACAGCGCGGATTGGCTTACCTGTTCATCGCCCACGATCTGGCCGTTGTAGAGCACATCAGCCGGCGAGTGATGGTGACGTATCTGGGCAAGATCGTGGAGCTGGCCGACGCCCGGATGGTCGTTCGCCACCCGAAGCATCCCTACACGCAGGCCCTCGTGTCGGCGGTGCCCGTGGTGGATCCGGACTCAAAGCGACAGCGAATCGTTTTGGCGGGTGATGTGCCGTCGCCGATCCATCCGCCGGGCGGTTGTCCTTTTCATCCGCGGTGTCCAATGGCTGAGACGCGTTGCCGGACGGAGATTCCGCTCTTGCGCGAAGTGACGGAGGGTCACTGGGCGTCCTGCCATCTGGCAAAGTGAGTCGGGGTATCCCTCGTCGATTTCCGACCGGTCTATTCAAGCAACGTCCAGCAGATACGGCAGGATTTATCGTCCTTGTCGGTGACCTCTGTGCCGCAACCCGGGCAATACGACCTTTTGCTGTTGGCCCAGTTGGCGGAGACGAGCAGGGAGCCGATGAATATCAACGGCAGACCGGTGAAAAAGCCGGCCAGATGATCGGGGTTGGTTGACAGGGTACGGATCACAATGACGATGTTGATCAACATCATCACCACGCCGGCGGCAAGGAGGATCCACCCGATGCCGTAGAATAAGGTCCACCAGCCCGGAGGCCGGCGCTTTTGCACTCGTTTCGGCATAGACAAACGTTGGCGATCCGACGCCAACGGCAACCATTGTCTTTCAACCACAAAGAAGCGGCTGCGGACAGCAACCGTTCTGCCAATTGCACCATTTAGACGACGCCGCGTTGACGAACACCCCATCGGCAGCGCAGCTCGACGGCCAGGACGATACAAACCTTTCGTCCGCGAGGCAACCGATTCATTCCTGCGTCCGGACCCGATCGGAGCGCATTGGGCGCGCCGTAGCGCCCTGCTTCGACCGCGACCGCCGTTGCGTTGACTGGCGGAACGGGCGTCAGTGCGGCGCGGACGCATGGGAGCGGCCGCACCGCACCTGGGAGCTGCATCTGCTGGTTTCTCGGAGCCAACGACACAGATGCAACTCCGATAATCAGCAGACCGGGTGCCATCAGGAATTCGAGAGTCTGCGCGCCCGCCGTGTCATCGAAAGGGCGGATAGCGAGCCGAGTCGCGGATCTCAACGCGATGTCACCTGAAGAGGGAATCCTGAAATTGGGCATTGGACGCAAGGACATCTGACATCGTGGGTACACAGAGGCTCGCCAGGAGTCTCACCTCACCATTGGCAAAGCCTGTCGGTTCATGGAGAGGGCCGGGATCAGAACGGCGCGGCGTTTGTGCGCGGTTGACTTTCCAAAGGCCTTCCAGTTTTCTTGCTGCAAGATGTCAGTCGAACCAAGGGAGATCAAAATGGAGGAATCGGACGTCGCGCTGGCGGCGGAATTCCAAAAGAAATATCAGGAACTTCTTGCTGAGGTCCATCGGGTTATCGTCGGTCAGAACAAGGTTATCGAGGAACTGCTGACGGTCCTGTTTGCGCGCGGGCACGCTTTGATCATCGGGGTGCCGGGACTCGCCAAGACCCTGCTCGTCCGAACGCTCGCCGGTTGTCTCGGCTGGGAGTTCAAGCGAATTCAGTTCACGCCGGACCTGATGCCGTCGGACATTACCGGCACGGAGATTCTGCAAACCGACCCGCAAAGCGGCGAACGCCTCATGCGCTTCGTCAAAGGGCCGCTCTTCGCCAATTTGATTCTCGCCGACGAAATCAACCGCACGCCACCCAAGACGCAGGCCGCGCTGCTCGAAGCGATGCAGGAGAGCACGGTGACGGCGGCGGGGAGGACCTGGCCGATCGACCTGCCTTTCTTCGTTGTCGCGACGCAAAACCCGATCGAGCACGAAGGGACGTATCCTTTGCCGGAGGCGCAGCTGGACCGTTTCATGTTCAGTATCCACGTCGGTTATCCGGAACGCGAAGATGAAATCCGGATTGTGGATGAAACGACCAGCGCGGAAACACCGCGGGTCAAATCGGTGTTTACGAAAGAGGAAGTGGTGACGTTCCAGAATCTGGTCCGGCGAGTGCCGGTGTCCCGTCACGTGTTGGAGTACGCGATTGACTTGTCCCGGGCTTCGCGCCCGACGGATCCGGCCGATCAATACAT
>DATEKZ010000523.1:0-5990 GCA_035277185.1 Verrucomicrobiia bacterium | reverse complement strand
TTAAATCCTTTGACGCTCTAATGCGCTTCCCGTAGGTTTCCCCGCGCTCTTTTAGGGGTCAGCATGATCGGTTTCATCATCAAGAAAATCATCGGTTCGAAGAACGACCGCGAAGTCAAACGGTTGCGGCCCCTCGTTGTCAAAATCAACGAGTTCGAAAGTTCGCTCCAGTCGTTGTCCGAAGACGCCCTGCGCCAGAAAACCGTGGAGTGGAAGGAACGGCTGTCGAAGATTGAGGACAATGTCGAACTGGCCGCCGCTCTCAGCGAAATCCTGCCGGAGGCGTTCGCCGTCGTCAAAAATGCCTGCCGCCGCCTTTGCGGACGGGAAATTACCGTGCGCGGCCACGCGCTGAAATGGGAAATGATCCCGTTCGACGTCCAGCTCATCGGCGGTTACGCCCTGCACAGCGGGCGGATCGCCGAAATGGCCACGGGCGAAGGCAAGACGCTGGTTGCCACGCTTCCGGTTTATCTGAACGCCTTGACAGGCCGCGGCGTTCACGTGGTCACGGTGAACGATTATCTGGCTGCCCGCGACAGTGAGTGGATGGGGGCCGTTTACAAGCTGCTGGGGCTCACCGTGGGTTGTATCCTGCACGACCAACCCCCGTCCGTGCGCCGCGAACAATACGGCTGCGACATCACCTACGGCACGAACGCCGAGTTCGGTTTCGATTACCTGCGCGACAACGGAATGGCCACCACCGCCGCCGAGCAGGTCCAGCGCGGACACTATTACGCGATCGTGGACGAAGTGGATTCGATCCTCATCGACGAAGCGCGCACGCCGCTCATCATCAGCGGTCCGGCGGTCGTCAGCGTCGATAATCAGTACGACAAGTTCAAGCCCCAGGTCGAATCGATCGTCCACGCCCAGCAAAAACTTTGCAGCCGGTTCCTCTCGGAAGCGGACGGATTGATTCGCAAACTGCGTCCCGAAGACGGCTCCAATCCGCCGAACCCCGAAGCGCTGGAATCGGAGATCGGCCTGCTGCTCTACCGGGTCAAGATGGGTCAGCCCAGGTCCGAAGGGCTGCTGAAGCTGCTCGAAGATCCGGAAAACCTCCGGCTGATGAACAAGGCGGAACTGCAATTGCACGCCGACCAGTCGAAGAAGGAGCTGTACGCGCAGAAGGAGGAGTTGTTCTTCGCGATGGACGAGAAGAGCCACGACGCCGATCTGACGGAGAAGGGCCGCGCGTTTCTCAGCCCGAAGGATCCCGAGGCCTTTGTGCTGCCGGATCTGACGACGATTTTCCATGAGATCGACACCGGCCCGGAAAGCGATCTGCGAAAGCGTCTGGAGATGAAGGCCAGGCTCCAGGCCGATTTCGAAGCGCGCGCGCAGCAGATTCACTGCATTTCACAATTGCTGAAGGCTTACTGTCTTTACCTGAAGGACGTGCAGTACGTCGTTCAGGAGAACAAAGTCATCATCGTGGACGAGAACACCGGTCGTTTGATGACCGGCCGGCGCTGGAGCGACGGATTGCATCAGGCCGTTGAAGCGAAGGAAGGCGTCGAGATCGAGCGCGAGACCCAGACCCTCGCGACGATCACCATCCAGAATTACTTCCGCCTCTACCACAAACTCGCCGGCATGACCGGCACCGCCGAGACGGAAGCGCAGGAGTTTTTCGACATTTACAAACTGGGCGTGCTGGTGATCCCGACCAACAAACCGGTCCAGCGCCGGGACGCCAACGACTCGGTCTATAAAACCAAGCGCGAAAAATACAACGCGGTGCAGAGGGAGATTCAGGAGATTCACTCGCAGGGACGCCCGATTCTGGTCGGCACCATTTCTGTCGAGGTCAGCGAACACCTCTCACGCATGTTGAAGCGCGCCGGCATCATCCATTCGGTGCTGAACGCCAAGTATCACCAGCAGGAAGCCGAAATCGTAGCCCGCGCCGGCCAGCGTGGAGCGGTAACGATCGCCACCAACATGGCCGGCCGCGGCACCGACATCAAACTGGGCCCGGGCATCGCCGAACTGGGCGGTCTGCACGTGCTCGCGACCGAGCGCCATGAGGCGCGGCGCATTGACCGCCAGTTGCGCGGCCGTTGCGCGCGCCAGGGAGACCCCGGTTCGTCGCACTTCTTCATCTCACTTGAAGACGATCTGATGCGGCTCTTCGGCTCGGACCGCATCGTGAAGGTGATGGAACGCGTCGGTCTCGAGGAGGGGCAGGAGCTGGAGCATCCTTTGTTGAACCGTTCCATCCAGACCGCGCAAAAACGCGTCGAACAGCACAACTTCCAGATTCGCAAACGGACGCTCGAGTACGACGACGTGATGAACAAGCAGCGCGAAGTCATCTACGGCTTCCGCAACGAAATCATCCACGGCGAAGATGTGCGTGACCGCCTCATGGACATCATGGAAGAGGTGGTCCTCCAGAAGGTCGAGGAATTCACGTCCAAGGATGGCGACGTGAGCGAGTGGAACGTGCGCGGGCTGGCTGACTGGGTGAACCTGACGTTCCCGCTCGGCATGCCGGAAAGCGAGATGCTCAAGGCGGCCAACAGCGGAAACCAGGAGCCGGTGCCCGGCTCGCTCTACGACGGATTGAGCGCTCATCAGTTTGCCTTGTGCCAATTCATCTCGGACAGCGTTCGCAAAGCCTACGAACTCAAAATCAGCTTTGAAAATCCGGACCAGCTTCGGACGGTCGAGCGTTATACGATCCTCAGCGCGATTGACCGGCTATGGCAGGAACATCTGTATGGGATGGACAGTTTGCGGAACAGCATTGGCCTCCGGGCCTACGGCCAGCGCGATCCGCTCATCGAATACAAGGCGGAGGCGTTCAAGATTTTCGAGGAGTTGATGGTCAACATCAAAACCGAGATTTGCCACAACATCTTCCGGAGCGCGTCGAGCCTGATGGCGTTCGAGCAATTCCTGCGCAACGTGCCGCAGAAGACGCTGCACCAGTCCGCCAGCGCGTTCGGTGGAAGCGCCGGCGGCGCGGAGTCCGCAGCCCCGCCGAAAGGCAGCGACATGGTCACGGAAGCGTCGGCGGCGATGGAAAAGGCGAAGCCGGTTCGGACCGGGCCGAAGGTGGGCCGCAACGATCCCTGTCCGTGCGGCAGCGGCCGGAAGTACAAGCACTGCTGTGGCAAGAACGGTTGAGCACCAACGATATAGGGACCGCTGCCGGGGCCGGATGTAACGGTTCTGTGAATATTCTTTAATCCGTAGGTTTGAACGTGACCGTCGGCGGCGTGTCGATGTACTGTCAGTATGCCGGTCAACCTAAGATAACCGAAAGGAATAGATCATGAAAAAATCAGTTCTGTTGGTTGCAAGCGTTGCGGCGTTCGTTTTGGCCGCCACGGCCACTCGCGCGTTCGCCGAAGACAAGGAGATCACGATCAACGGCGACGGCAAATGTGCCAAGTGCGCGTTGAAAGAAACCGAAAAGTGCCAGAACACCCTTCAGACGAAGAAGGAGGGCAAGGACGTGACGTACTACTTCGTGCAGAATGACGTGAGCAAGAGCTTCCATGAGAACCTGTGTCAGGGCAGCAAGAAGATCACAGCGACGGGCACAGTGAAGGAAGTGAACGGAAAGATGGAATTCACGGCCAAGAAGATCGAGCTGGCCAAAGCGGATTCCAAGTAATCCGGAAGCTCAGAATTGCCGCCCGCGGCTGAACCCTGGAGGTTCGACCGCGGGCGGTTTGTTTTTCCGCGGCACAATGGTACGTCCCCCGCCCTTCCAGTAATTCCTTCGCGCGAACGCGTTCATCATTTGCGGATTTCAATGAGATCAGTCAGAGTTTGCTCGCTCATGGTGAATTCATCCATGCCTGTGCTGTGCGCCGAACAGAAGCCAGCGGTGTCGTTTTTCAATGCTCGTGGCATAGCGGGAGCCGAAAGCCGGGAACCTCGGGACAGGTTCGCTGCTCCAACCTGAAATCATCCCGCGTCCCGCCCATGCCATTCAACCCAGTCAAACCGGTTCGCCGCGTTCGCGCCTCGTACGCAGGCGCCGGCTGCCGCTGGCTTGTGCTGTTGAGCGCCGGTGCCGCCGCTTGGGCCGCGACCCCACACATCGACCACATTGAACTACTGGGCACGAATCTGGTGACGATTCATTTCGACACCGACGCGAACCGGACGTACACGTTGCAATACCTCGATCATCTGGCCGCCGGCACCAACACGGCAGCTTCCGACGCCTGGTCGAATCTGACTGTGATTCCTGCGACGCCCTTCAACAATCACTACGTGCTTGTCGATAACCGGACGAACCAACATCGGTTCTATCGGCTGAGCGTGACCCCCTAGTTTGCGTGATGAACCAGCGGCTCTTCTTCGTGGGGCTCTTAATGCTGTTTGCCCCGTCCGGCCTCGCCTGTGACTTGTGCGCGGTATATTCCGCCACCGACGCCCGCGAAGGATCGCGCGACGGGTTTCATTTCACGATCGCGGAACAATTCATTCCCTTCCGGACGTTCCGGCTCGAAGGAGAGAAGGTTTCGTCCTCCAGCGGGGATTTTGTGGACAGCTCGATCACCCACCTGGTTCCCGGGTACAATTTTTCCGAACGCTTCGGGGTGAATTTGAACCTGCCCGTCGTTTATCGCTCGTTTCAACGGTCCGATTTTCGTTACTCCCTGACTGGCCCGCCCGTGTTCGAAGTCGAACGGGACTCCGAATTCGGCGCCGGCGACGTGGCGCTAATCGGCAGATTCACCGTGTTCGATCTCCGCGAAATGAAGCGCGGCTTCGTCGTCAGCGTGCTGGCCGGGGTGAAATTTCCGACGGGCGACACGGATCGGATCAGAGACGAGGTTGAACAGACCATCATCTTTGATTCATTGCAGCCGCCGGGCACGCCGCACGATCCCCTGGGCCATGCGGTCAGTGGCGTGCATCAACACGATCTTTCGCCCGGCTCCGGCTCGTTCGACGGCATCTTCGGCCTGACCCTCAACAGCCGATGGGACCGCTGGTTTTTCAATGGGCAAGCGCAGTACTACCTGCGCACCGAGGGCGAGGGTTTCGAGTTTGGCGACGAGTTGCTCGTGTCGGTCGGACCCGGCGCCTATCTGATCACAAACCCGCGATACACATTGAGCCTTCAGGGGGTGGCCACTTATGAGACGATGGCGCGCGACCGGGTGCTTGGCCGCAAATCCGATCGCACCGGCCTGACCGCCTGGTATGTGGGGCCGCAACTCGGGTTCACCTGGGGCGACCGTCTCAGCGTTCAGGCCGGCGCCGACCTGCCGTTGCGCATTTCAAACAACGGCTTTCAGAACGTACCGGATTACCGCTTTCACGGCGGATTCACGCTGCGGTTCTAAGCCCGGACTCGGCATTCCTTTCCCTCATTGGCGAAGCGAGCGGAGGCAAGCGATTGCAGACGCCGAAATCATCGCCGCGGGCGGTTCACGGCGTGGTCGCCCGAATCCGGTAGAACCGCTGAACACCCGAGGCGTTGGTGTCGCTCTGCGATTGCAGCAGGTCCGTGCCCGGCAAAGGCGCACCCGCTGTTTCCCAAACGCCCGTTGAGGGCAGGTTGGTTGTATATTCGAGTGCGAAATTCAGATTCGTGATCGAGCCGTAAGCAATCGTCATCACGTCGCCCGTCCTGGCGGTCGAAACGATCGTAATGCCCGCCTGAAAATAGATGAGCAAGACGTCTGAGGGTGTATGAATCGGCCCGCCATCTACGCCGTTCGTGGAAGTATCGAAAAGACGGAATCCGACGGTGTAGAATCCGGGTTGCGCAGCCGTGAAGCGGCGCCCGTGAAAGTGGCCGTAAGGATCGGCGCCAGGAGAGCCGTCGCTTTCCGTCAGACGAAACATATTCGTGCCGCCTTGACCGCTCACCAGACTATGCGAAGGATTCGTCGATCCCGGTTCCCAGAAGCCAAACGAGCCGCCGGCTGGACCCTCAACCGACACCAACTGCGCCTGAATGAATGAGCCGAGCGCGGGCGCGTTCGGCACCGGGCCGCCGAAAGCCG
>DATEKZ010000522.1:0-2570 GCA_035277185.1 Verrucomicrobiia bacterium | reverse complement strand
ATGATCTTCGAGGCCTTTCAACAGGCCGATGCCGGCACCAGCCGCAAATACGGAGGCACCGGTCTGGGTCTGGCCATCAGCCGCGAATTGTCCCATTTGCTGGGCGGAGAAATTCGCCTCTCCAGCACGCCGGGAGAAGGGAGTGTGTTTACGCTCTACTTACCGCAGAATTATACGGGTCCTTCGACCGGTAAAACCGGTCCCGCCAGCGTCAGCCCGGCTCCGCGCGCGGCGTTGCCCGTGCTGCCGGTATTCAAAGAGGAGGCCGTGCCGGATGACCGGGAGACCATTCAGCCGGGCGATTCGGTGTTGCTCATCGTCGAGGACGATCCCCACTACGCCCGCGTGTTGCTCGGTGTGGCGCGGGGAAAAGGTTTCAAAGGCCTGGTCGCGTTGCGCGGTGCCAATGGGTTGGCCCTGGCGCGCGAGTTCCGCCCCACCGCCATCACGCTGGACGTTTTCCTGCCCGACATGCTCGGCTGGCTGGTGTTACAGCAATTGAAACAGGATCCGCTGACCCGACATATCCCGGTGCAGATCACCACCGTGGCCGAAGAACGGCAGCACGGCCTGGAACATGGCGCCTTTGCCTACCTGCTCAAGCCCGTGACGATCGAGAGCCTGGAAGCGTCGATCGATCGCATGAAAGATTTCGCCACACCGCGGGTCCGCCAACTCCTGGTCGTGGAGGACAATGAAGTGGAGCGCAAGAGCATCGCCGAACTGCTGGGCAGCGGCGACGTTGAAATCACCGGCGTCGGAACGGGCGCGGCGGCGCTGGCCGCTCTGCGCCAGCGGCGTTTCGACTGTGTGGTGTTGGATTTGAAGTTGCCGGACATTTCCGGCTTTGAGCTGCTCGAACAGATTCAAGCCGACGCCGGATTGCAGTACCTGCCCATTGTTGTGTTCACGGGCAAGGACCTCACCATCGAGGAAGAGGGGCGGCTCAAACAGGTGGCCAAAAGCGTCATTATCAAAGGCGTCCAGTCGCCGGAACGGCTCCTGGATGAAACGGCGCTGTTTCTGCACCGCGTGGTCACGGAGCTGCCGCCCGAAAAGCAGGAGATGATTGAGCGCCTTCACCGAACCGGCGAAGTCCTGCGGGGCAAAAAGGTGCTGGTGGTGGATGACGACGTCCGCAACATCTTCGCCCTGACCTCGGTTCTCGAAAACCACCACATGAACGTGGTCTGTGCCACCAACGGCCGGCAGGCCGTTGACTTGCTGAGGAACACCCCGGAAGTGGACGCCGTGCTCATGGACATCATGATGCCGGAGATGGATGGATACGAAACCATGCGCCTGAGCCGCAAGGAGCCGCAATACCGCGCCCTGCCCATCATCGCCCTGACCGCCAAAGCGATGAAGGGCGACCGTGAGAAATGCCTCCAGGCCGGGGCGTCGGATTACATCGCCAAACCGGTGAACACCGATCAATTGCTGTCACTGCTGGGTGTCTGGCTGTATCGCTAGCTGAACTCCGAACCTTGAACACGGCCATCGATATTCTGTTGGTGGACGACACGCCGCAAAACCTGGTCGTCCTGGAAAGCATCCTGACCGGGCCTGACTACCACCTGGTGAAGGCCCAGTCGGCCGAGGAGGCGATGATGGCGTTGCTCAGACGCGATTTTGCCCTCATCATCCTCGACATCAAAATGCCCGGCATGAGCGGCCTGGAACTGGCGCGGCTCATCAAAGAGCGGAAAAAGACGCGACAGATTCCCATCATCTTTCTCACGGCGCATTTCCAGGACGAAAAGGACGCGCTGACGGGCTATGACGTCGGGGCCGTGGATTACCTGATGAAACCGGTCAACCCCGCCATTCTCAAGGCCAAGGTGGAAGTCTTTGCCGAACTCCACCGCAAGAGTCGCGAGTTGACGGTGGCCAACGCCGAACTTCAGGCAACCAACAAGGAACTCGCCGATTTCTCCTACACTCTCTCGCATGATATGCGGACGCCGCTGCGCGCCTTAACAGGATTCAGCGGGATGTTGAAAGACAGGTGCGCGGGTGAGCTGGACGCTGAGTCCCAGCAACTGATCGCGGTGATCGAGCAAAACGCCCTGAAGATGGGGCAGATATTCGACGCCTTTCTCCGTCTCTCGCGCCTCGGACGGCAGGAACTCGAGTGTGCGAACATCGACATGGACGAGTTGCTCAAAGAGGTGACCGAGGAGATGGCGGCCCAGACCGAACCGCCATTCCCGAAGGTGGAGATCAGACCCTTGCCGCCTTGTTACGCCGACCGGGTCCTGGTCCGCCAGGTTCTGACCAACCTGCTCTCGAACGCGGTCAAGTTTACCCGCCGAGCCGACCATCCTGTCGTCGAAGTAGACGGATGGATCGAAGGGGGCCAGCCGATTTATAGTGTAAAGGACAACGGCGCGGGGTTCGATATGAAATACGTTGGCAAATTATTCGGGCTTTTTCACCGGTTCCATGGCGTCGAGGAATTTGAAGGCATCGGCCTCGGATTGGCCACGGTGCAGCGTGTCGTCCACCGGCACGGCGGCAAAACCTGGGCGGAAGGCGAAGTCAACAAGGGAGCTCGATTCTATTTCAGC
>DATEKZ010000521.1:0-4288 GCA_035277185.1 Verrucomicrobiia bacterium | reverse complement strand
ACCTGCGGAAGATCGGCGGCAAAATCGGGGTAATCGAGATGAGCATGTGTGTCGTAAAAGCTGGCCATGAGGTATCAGCAGCCGTGCAGTGGCCGTGGGGCAACGTTGACATAATCCACGGCCTCGCCGCAATGCGCTTTTGCCGGTTTCAGGTTGATTTCCATTCCGAAGCCCGGTAATTCTGAGCGCGCTCAAATCACAAAACACCTGACCCTTATGGCTGAAAACTGCTTCCACGCCAGTATCGAAGGCGCCCAACACGGCGCCAAGAGCCTTGAGCAATTCCTTGATTACGCCAAAAAATCCGGTGCTTCCGGCGCGCAGCCCTCGAACTACATGCTCCAATCCGACAAGGGATTCAAAAGCGCCAAGGAGATCAAGGACACGTTCGCCAAAGCTAAAATGACTCTGGACGGGGTATCGGCTCATTGTCCTTTCTGGGTTCACACGACCGCGTGGACCGGCAGCCCGAGCATTCGTCCGTTCATCCCCGCCGATGTGGCGAAGAAGTCGCCGGCGGAAATCGAAAAATGGTCGGAAGATTACGTCCTCCAGTTGCTCGACCTCTGCGCCGAGCTGGGCGTCCGCATCGTGCCCATGTTCTGGGGCGTGGCTTTCGGCTGGGAAGTGGCCACCGGTTATCCATGGGGATTCTGGGCTGGCGGCGGTTACGATCTGATCAAAGAGGGCAAGGACCGCTTTGTGAAGAAGACGGCGAAACTTCGCCAGCACGCGAAAAAACTCGGCATTTATCTTTGCCACGAAATCCATCCCGGCACCGCCGCCATGTGCGCCGACGACTTCAACCTGTTGGTGGAGATTTGCGACGGCGACAAGACCCTCGCGGTGAACGCGGATCCGTCACACTGCTGGGAAGGCGAAAGCTGGGAGACGCGGTTCCTGAAAGTGGCGCCCCGCGTCTATGCCTGCCACGTCAAGAATTTCGTCATCCGTCCCAACGTTCCCTTGCGCAAAATAGAACCCGGCTGGCAACGACGCGCGATGCAGTTCACCGACCTGCCGTCCGGCGACCTGAACATGGCCCGCTACGTCGAACTCCTGGTTCACGTCGGTTATCCGCAACGCTACTGCGAAGTCATGAAGGCGAAGACCGCCCCGCTGATTGTGGAAGCGGAAAGCGCCTATCGCGACCTCGACGCCACGAGCGCAAACGGCGTTCAGTATGTGCGCGACAATCTCTGCTTTCCGCTCGCCGCGGGCTCGTTCGAGGAAGGCATGGGAGCTTAGTTCCAAAACGACGATCACGGCATCGGCGGAAACCGCCCGACCTCTGCGACGGTCCGACTATTTGGCCGCCGCCGGCTGCAGGCGTTTGATCTCTTCCTGGATCTTTTCGACATCGGCCGTTTTCTGCAGTTCCTTCGCCAGGGGCAGCATCCGTTGATACACAGTCTGGAGATCAGGATAATTGGGGAACTCTTTCACGAACCGCTGGTAGAGCTCGAGGGCCGGCTGCTCCCGCGTGAAGATCGCGAGCGTGCGCGCAAGGGTCAGCATGATGCGCATTCTCTGTTGCGGACTCGCCTCCTGTTTCAAGGCCCGTTCATAGGTCTCAATGGCATCGGAAAGCTTCCCTTGTGAATCGTAGATTTCGGCCAGTTTCTCCAGCAGCACCGCGCTGCTCCGCGTGGCCGGCTCCTGCTCGAGGTAGGCGATCATTTCGGAGACGGGAAAACCGTTCACCAGATTCAGATTGACCACCTGCAGGTGCGACCACTCGATCCATCTGCTTTTCCGCGCCACCAGTTCGGAATGTAGATCGCGCAGCCGGACACCAAAATGATCGCCAGGATTTTTCCGTCCAAACGGCCGATACAGCGGGTCCCCGACTACGGTGGTCTGCCACGACAATGTGCCCTGCGCGGCATAGGCCGCCTCGCCAAAACTGAAGCCGAACGCGGTAAACCGGATGAAAAATGCAGTCACATCCGGCGTCCCTTCCAAGTACGGTTCATCGACGCAACCCATCGTGGCCGTCGCCCCTTTAGCCAGCAGAGGCCCGACCCAATACTGGTCCGGCGCGCGGATGGTGTGCGCACTGAAGGAATGAAGGTGATAGGCCACCGCGCCCGGCATGAACTCGACGTTCGGGCGGGTGAACGGCCCCGAAACTCCTCCGTCGTACCAACCCGCATAGAACCCGATTTGGCTCATGGGAAACCCCGCCGGAAACGTTTCGGGCTTTTCGTCCACAATGGTCTCAAATCCGAGAAGTCTGACGCCATCGGCCGCGCCGCGGATCCAGTCGTCACCGAGTTTGTAGCTGTTGGTCAGTCCGCGGACGTCGAAATAGGCGCGGCCCCAGAGGCCGTTGGTTTCGGCTTCCATTGCTTTGTCCACAAGCCCGCGCGCAATCTGGGGAGACGGACCGTCCAAACGGGCGACCATCAGGACGCCATTGGTAGGATGGATGGCGGTCGCGTTGGTAATGCCATAGACCGGATTATTCAGCGGTCCATACAGCGGCAGATTCCGCCACATCAACGGCAGGATCGCCAACTCGCTGTCCACAGACGCCTCGTTCCGCCGCAACTCCTCCCGAACTTTGTCCACGCCGGGTTCCGACAAATCCGGGTCCTTCAGTATCCGCACCGGAACGCCGTAGCAAAGCGTGGCATACCGGACCCGGGCGGCGGCCAGTTTCTGAATCACGTCGCCAGTCCGGTCGCGCGTGACCGGGATGATTTCCGAGCTGACCCTGAACAGACCTTGTTTTTCCAGGGCCTTAAGCAACGGCTTCTGCAACTGGTCCCGGAATTCCTTGCGCGAGATGGTTTCGGTGGTGGGCAGATCGAATCCCAGAACCTGATTCGTCGGCACGCCGCGGCGTTCGGCGTAATAAAAGGCCAGTTCCTTCGATTCTGGCAAACGGCTGTTGTAAACAACAGCCACCTCGTCACCGGGCCCGGCCGCGAACGACGTTGACACCCACCCGGCGAGCGCCAGTAAACCGCAGGCGTTCCGCACATTCTTCGTTGTCGATCTTCTCACTGTTCGCGCTCCCCTCATGTCGCGCACTCCACCTTCAATCCGTCATAGGCCAGTTCCACGCCGGGCGGCAGCTCAGCCTGATCCACGTCATGATCATAATCGTGCGTGAGGTGCGTAAAACAGGTGCGCGCCGCGCCGATCCGTCGGGCCGCGGCCAGCGCCTCGTCCAGGCTCATGTGGGTCGGGTGCGGACTCCGCCGGAGGGCGTCCAACACCGCCACCCGAACACCGCCAATCCGTTCCACCACATCGACCGGCACCTCCTTGCAATCGCTCAAATAGGCCAGCCGCTTCTCCCCCCGTTGCTCGAACAGGTAGCCATTGACGCTCATCGACCCGTGCGGCAGCGGAAGGGGCGTGATGTCCAGGTCTCCAACGGTGAACCTGCCTTCGATCACCCGTGGTTCCGGAACGAAATAGCCTTTGGGCCACGGGCCGTCGTGGAAGGCATAGGCGAACACTCGCTTCAGGTCGCGCATGGTCGCCGCGCTGGCGTAAACCGGCATCGCCCCACCCCGCAAATCGCAAAACCGCCGGCAGTCATCCAGCCCCATGATGTGGTCCGCATGAGCATGGGTGAAGATGACAGCGTCGAGCCGCCGGATGTTCTCGCGCAAGCACTGCGTCCGAAAATCAGGCGGCGTGTCCACGACAACCTTCGTCTCGTCCGTCTCGACATAAATGGATGGGCGCATCCGATGGTTCTTTGGATTGGCCAGAAACTCTTTCGGATAGTCCCGGCCAATGACCGGAACTCCTTGCGACGTTCCGGAACCGAGGAAGACGAATGAGAAAGACATGACGGAAACTCGATCAATGGCCTGCTGCCTCGGCGCCCCGCTTCCGCCACGAGAGCGGATCGAACCGGTCCGCAGTCCGTTTGTCCATCGTCATTCGGCCCATGGTCGATTGTCTCAAAAATCTTTTGCCGAACGATAGCATAATCGCCAAATTCAGCACGAAACAAATTTGCCATGCTGGCCACGTTGCGCATCAAGAACCTCGCCCTGGTCGCAGACCTGACCCTCGAACTGCGCCATGGCTACAACGCGATCACGGGCGAGACCGGCGCCGGCAAGTCCATCCTCATCGGCGCCCTCAACCTCGTGCTGGGCGAACGCGCCGACCGCACGCTGATTCGCAGCGGCAGCGACACTTGCTCCGTCGAAGCGGTGTTTGACATCGGGGGACTGCGTACGCCGTTGAAGAAGTTTCTCGAGGAAAACGGCCTCGAGCCGTGCCAGGAAAATCAGCTTCTGCTCAAACGCGCCTTCAG
>DATEKZ010000520.1:0-3861 GCA_035277185.1 Verrucomicrobiia bacterium | reverse complement strand
CGACGAGACTCAAAAGCGCGCTCCGATTGCGGCACGTGGGTTCCGCCGGGCGGGACGCCACGGCTCTACGGCAGGCGAGACGCCCGCCGCTACGTCCAGTCGGACACCGCCAACTCGGAGATGCACGACACAACGCCACACCAAACCTGAAATCCCTTGACTGGCCGGCAAGCCAATCCTACCAAGGACGCAAATCGGGTGTCGCGGGCCGCAACGGCCAGCCGCCTTTTCACGCGTGAGCGCTTCTCCCAAAAAACTTTGTCTCGTCAGCCTGCTTGCGCTCTTGTCAATCGGCGCGGCCGTATTTCTGGTCCGCACCCGGCGCGAATCCTCCTCCCCGGATGATTCGGCTACCATCAGCGGAAGCATCGGACAGCGGATCGCAGCCCAATTCACGGCATTCGAAGCAAAAGAACGGCAGGTGGACGAAACCTTGTGGGCGCCGGAAATCCTGGCCCAGGAATGCGCCCGGACTTTCGAGTCGCTGTGGGACTCACTCAATGCGTCCACGAACAAACTCATCCTTGCCGCTTCCTTTCCTGTCGGTGAAATCGTGTTGGGCAAATGGAATCCGCGATGGTTGCCTCACGGAATCGAATTGCGCGAGTCGGCCGGAGCCGGGCGTGTGCTCTCTTACGATGGATGGCGCCGGTTCGTTGAAGAGTGGGAGAGCGCCGGCTGGCAGCTCACGCAAATGGAGTTTCGCCACAACCGCTTCGAAACAGACGAGGCCGGCCAGCCGCGACAAAGCCGCTTCTATTTCTCTGCCCATTTGACCAATGCCGCGAGACCGGAACGCGCCGTTCTGGAAGGCGATCTGGTAGTGGATTGGGCGGCGAAACCGTCGGGCGAAGAGTTGGCGACGGTGAAGCGGATTGATGCCAGCCGTCTGACGATCAAAACGAGGAACGGTGAGCCGCTCTTTCGACCCATCCTCCTCGAACAAATCGCGCCGCTGGAAAAATCTTCCTACATCGATCCGCTCATTCTCTACGATCTCGATGGCGACGGCCTGGCGGAAATTGTCTTCCCCGCGGCGAATCTGGTCTATCGGCGGCACGGCGAGAATCGGTACCGGGCCGAACCCATGTGCAAACACTCGCCGGGTTTGATTTCCGCGGCAATCATTGCGGACTTTAACGGCGACGCTGCCGCCGATCTTCTGTGCACGAAGCCGGAAGGATTGTTCTTGTTTGAAGGCTCGCTGAAAGGATCCTTCGACCAGCCAGGTCGGCTCGTGTGGTCGGCAAGTACATTGAAAAATCCCATGGTGCTGACCTGCGGTGATATCGACCATGACGGCGACCTCGATGTGTTCCTCGGTCAATACAAGGTTCCCACACTCGGCCAGATACTCCGACCCTACTATTACGACGCTAACGACGGGCATCCGGCATACGTGATGCTGAACGACGGTCGCGGCAATTTCACCGATGCCACCGCAGTTGCGGGATTGCTGGAGAAGCGAGGGCGGCGGATCTTCAGCGCTTCATTCGTTGATTTGAATGACGACGACAACCTGGATCTGATGGTCGTCAGTGATTTCGCGGGCGTGGATCTTTACCGGAACGATGGCCGCGGCCGCTTTACCGACATCTCGTCCAAGTGGGTTTCCGAGCCACACGCCTTTGGCATGGCCCACGCGCTGGCCGATTTCAATGCTGACGGCCGGCTCGACTTTCTGATGATCGGAATGAATTCTCCCACCGTTGACCGGCTGGAACATCTGGGCCTAATCCGGCCTGGCCCAGTCGAAGATCGGACAATGCGAAGGCGAATGACCTTCGGCAACCGGCTCTACCTTGCAGGAACACATGGCGGATTCGAACAAACGGCGATGACCGATTCGATTGCCCGCTCCGGCTGGTCGTGGGGATGCAGCGCGTTCGACTTTGATAACGACGGTTTTCAGGATGTTTACATCGCAAACGGGCACGAGACGAAACGGACCGTTCGAGACTATGAGTCCGAGTTCTGGCTGCACGACATCTATGTGGATGACTCCGTGGATGACGTCATCGCGACCACTTACTTCACGGGGAAATCCGGCCGCACGCGGGGTCAGGGCTGGTCTTACGGCGGCTACGAAAAAAACCGGCTCTTTCTCAACCAGCGTGGTGGATCCTTCGTAGAGATCGGTTACCTGATGGGCGTCGCACTCGAACAGGATTCGCGCTGCGTCGTAACTGACGACCTCGATGGCGACGGCCGTCCGGACCTCCTCGTCACGACTTTTGAAGTCTGGCCGGAAGTGAAGCAAACATTGCGCGTTTACAAGAATACGTTAACCGGCGCCAGCAATTGGATCGGGTTCCGGTTCCGGGAAGAGGGCCAGGGTAAATCACCGGCGGGCGGGCGGGTGACACTCCACCTGAACGACCATAGCACCATTCGACAAATTGTGACGGGAGATTCCTTCCGCTCGCAGCATGCGAACACCGTTCACTTCGGTTTGGGGGAGGTCAACGGCGTGGACCGCGTGGAGATACGGTGGTCAAACGGCGAGTCCGTGATACTTCGTGAACCGGCTGCGAATCGCTACCACTCCATTCGGACGCCGACGGAAAATCCGGCTCGGCGGTGATGGACGGAAAGGCCTTGGCCGATTGATCCCTGACAGAACCAACCCGACCAACGACGATGAAAAGCCTTCGGGCTACCGGAAGAGGGTGTATCCGGTCCGGTCTTTGTACCATTGGAAATCCCGCCGGCCGGCGGCATCGAATGCTCTTGTGCTAAAACTGTATTTTACGGGATAGACGGATGTCGCACTTTGCCACTTCTTGATCTCGGCATGTCCATCCGCAAAAGAGAACCCACACGCTTTGTTATGATACGACGCCGGGAGATCGCCCCATTGCGTCGCGTTAACGCCCACGATAAAAAAAGCATCGTTGGCCGAATCAGGATGCTCGTCCACGGTGAGCCAGGTCATCGCCGGCACGGGAACCTGCGACGTTTTCAGAAATTGCCGATAATTGGCGTCAAACCAGGCCCGGCCGGTCGTTGAACTAGGGTTGTTATCCGAGCGTCCAAACAACGCATTCATGGAGTTGCTTCGGAGCCGTTTTGTCCAGCCTTTCGGCCGCTGGTTTACCGGATGCAAATAGATATCTGACGGACATTTGTAAACACCGAGCGCGGCGGAGGTGTACCGCGAGAGCACTCCGTTTTGAACCCAAAGAACATTTGTGTTACTGCGGTCTTCAACCGAGTTTCCCCCTCCCCACGTCATTACATTGTTTACCCAGTTGTTAAACAGTCCACTGTTGATGGCGGTTATCGTGTCGGGAATCGTAAAGTTATTTGCGCAAGCGTCATTGTAATCTCCGGCATACATGTGCCAGGCCAGCAGGAGCTGCTTGTTGCTGTTCATGCACATGATGCCCTGGCCCTTGGCTTTGGCTTTCGCCAGCGCCGGCAGCAGCAGGCCGGCGAGAATGGCAATGATGGCAATGACCACCAGCAGTTCGATCAATGTAAAACCTCTGGCATAGGAAACTTTGCCAACGCGGGAAGTTGTGAATTCTTTCATATTTTCAGCAGTGGTTGTCCGGGCTTTAGCCGCCACACTAGCAACCCTGCGACAGACTGCAACTGTGCGTTTCGATGCCCAGTCCCCGAAAATCGGGCCCGCCGGACGAAACCAAGTCGTATTCGATTGAACCGCAGACGGTCCTTGTGCGGCGGAGCCGCAACCAAAGCAGCGCACCTCGCCTGTCGGAGCCGCAGAGGAGAAAGTGGGAAGGGGAGACAAGGGGAAGCAGCGGCCGCCGAGCGAGTCAGAACATCACCGTTCGCCGGAAGAATCTGCGCACCCTGCGTAAACCTGGCGGACCGCGGCCTTCCAGGCCGCAGCGG
>DATEKZ010000519.1:0-4896 GCA_035277185.1 Verrucomicrobiia bacterium | reverse complement strand
CAGCGTCACCGAGAAGGAATCAAAAAACGTGTCCGGCACCTCCGGTTCCGCGGTGGCGAACCCAAAGTCAAACCGAAGCAGTGACAGCGAATTGGTTGGAGGTGCGCTGAAGGGCAGGCTGAGCGTCAGCAACGGTTCGTTGGTGCCGGTGCGAAAAACAGTGAACGGCCCTTCGTTGGTGATTCCAGACTGAGCTCGAAGGATCGCGCCCGGGATGAGAACAAGCATCGCCACGAAAAACCAACCTGGCCACGGCGGGTGCCGATAGACGCGACAATACAACATGTACAGTTTGGCAGAGCAGGTTATAAACACTCTGCTTTCTTCTCAGGGAACCGGCGACGAAGGTTGCAGAAAATCCGCGTCGAAGCAAGCTTTTGTCCCGGCGTCGGCCAGGATTTTGCAGATACCCCGTCAGGAATCGAGCGTGAACGGCGTTGGAGCCGCAGCGCCGACTCGGGATGCTTGCGCACGATATAAACATGGTATCATCCCTTTCCCAGGTAAGGGCGGGAGATAGTTTCACACTCGATGCGGCGGATTCATGGCTTGGCTTCGTCCTTCCAGTCGAGACCGAGCTTTGTCAGATCCGCGCGCAACGCAACCAGGTCCCACTCGAACACCCGATGCCGGGCGCCGAGGATGATGAAACGACCATCGTCCGGCGACCAGTCCACGGCTTGTTGGCGCAGCGGACGCGGTGGCTCCAGAGTGATCAGGGCGTTGAAATGAGTCGTGTCGCGCAACTCGAATTGATCCCGGCCCTGATGGGTCGCCACCCACCTTCCGGTGGTTGAAAACGAGGCCGAGCCAAACGGTTCGCCGGCCAGGCTCGCGGGCCACGCCAGCCGCGGCTCCCAGCTTCCCGCCTCCCACAGCCGGTATTCCTCGTCGGTCCCGGTCAACAGCCAGCGTCCGTCGGGCGAGAATCGCGCCGTCGCATGTCGCTTGACCGGTAACTTCGCGACCGACTGCGCCGAGAGCGCATCCCAGACCTCCACGCCGGGCAGCGGGTAGGCGATGCTGGCCACCCAGCGTGCGTCCGGACTCATCGCGGTGAGATAGAACCCCAGATCGGCCGCAACGGTCCGCTCGCGCTCGGGCTGGCCGCCGGGCCAGACAACGATCTTCCTTTGATCCGTCCGATGAATGAGCCAACTGGCGCCCTTCGGACCCAGATCCGTGAGAAACCCGCGTCGTTCCGGCCCAAGAGGCGCCTCGGGTCCAACCTCCACTTCAGCCTTGCCGCCGGTTGCCGACTCACGCCAGCGAAGCGAACGGCGAAAAATGCCCGCCATGCGCCCGCTGTAAATCAACGCCTTGCCCCCGGGCTCGAACAGGACCGACGTCCACGCCGCATCCGTGAAAGGAAACGACGCCACTTCCTCACGCGCTCTGGCGTCCCACAATCGAACCTGTTCGAAATCGCACGTCGCCACGAAGCGGCCGTCGGGGCTTCGGTCGATCCAGCAGCAGGTCTGTGTGCCCAACCGACTGCCGCGCCATTCGCCAAAAACCTGTTCCGGCGCCAGCTCAAACACGCCCGCCTGAATGTGGGTCGGAGCCGCTCCCACAAGCTTTCCGTCCGGCGAAATCCGCAGCGCCCGTGGCGCGGCGTCCGCCTGCAATAGTTCGGTTCCGTCCAACGTATCCCAAAGCCGTAGCGTGCGGTCCAATCCCACCGAAACCAGCCTGTCGCGCCCGGGGTGAAAGGCCAGAAACCGCGGCTCCAGAGTGTGGCCGTGAAGAACGCGCGTGACGACTCCCTGCTCCGAATCGAGGATGTGAATCTCGTAGGTCCGCGCGTTGGCCACGGCCACATGACGACCGTCACGGCTCCAGGCCGGTTCAACACCGCCGAGTTCCGCTTGAAATTCCCAAAGCCGCTTCCCGGCCGCGCTGTCGATCATCTCCACGCTTCCACGCCGCACGACGGCGATTCGCTTGCCTTCCGGATCGAAGCTCGCCGCAAGAACCGTGGCTCCCGCTTCCGCGACCGGTCTCGGTTGCCGCGCCGCGGTGTCGTTCATCACCACGCTTCCGTTTGTCTCGCCGAAGGCGAAGACTCCACCGGAAGCCAGCGCGATGACGGCGCGGTGAGGCCGGGGAAACGGGCGTTGCCAGATCCACTCGGGCCGCTCCAGCGACCAGACCTCGGCGCGACCATCCAGGAACGTCAGCGAGGCGAAACGGCCATCCGGGCTGAGGCGGATGAACTGCGCGAGATCGTTCGTCGGCCCGGCGAATTCTTTCAGCACGCTCCCGTCGGACGTCCTGCGCAACTCGAACCCGGCATTGGAGCGCACGATCAGGTAGCTGGCGAGGTCGGGAGAAAAGTCCATCGTGCCGGTCTCCGTGACCAATCGCGTGGGAAGCGTGCGCAACAGCTGGAGATCGGGCAGCGCCAGCGCCGCAGCGGCCTCGCTCCGCAGTTCGGTGGTCTTTCGAATTTCGGCGGCGCGCGTCAACGATACCAAAGCCTGATGCCGTTGGCCGATCCGGCCGCTCGACCGTTTCGCACGCGCCTGCGCAATCAGTGAGGCGTGCAGATTGTCCAACGCCTCGCCTCCGGCCGTTTTCGCGGCCGCGAGCGCCTCTTGAAGGGCGAGGTTGCGTTCAATCAAGGCGCCGCCGCCGATCAACACCGCGGCGAGCAGCGCCGCCGAGACCCCGGCCAGCGCGGGATTGCGCCGGGTCCATTGGACCAGACGTTCCGCGGGGGTTACCGGCCGCGCGGTGATGGGGCGGCGCTCCAGGAAACGGCGAAGGTCCTCGACAAACTCGCGCGCCGAGCCGTAACGATGCGCCGGCTCTCGGGCGATGCACTTGAGACAAATGACTTCCAGATCTCGCGGAAGACCGGGCGCGAAGCGGGAGGGCGGCGCCGGATCGCGGTCGCTGATCGCCTTCAAAAGGGCCGTCAAACTTGACTCCTCATACGGCGCGCGTCCCGTGATCAATTCGTAGAGGATCGCTCCGAGCGCATATACGTCGCTGGCGACGGTGGCGTTGTACACGCTGCTCGATGCGACTTCCGGCGCGAGATACTGCGGCGTGCCCAACAGATGCATCGAGCCGGTCAACGCCGGCGTGCCCGGACCCGGAACCATCAGCTTGGCCAGTCCGAAGTCGCTGACATAAGCACGACCGGCGTCATCGAACAACACGTTGCCCGGCTTGAGATCGCGGTGTAGCACGCCGCGTTCGTGAGCGAACTGCACGGCGTCGGCCAGTAGCGCCACCAGGGTTGCAACCGCGCGCCAGTTGCCCGCATACCCTGGTTTGCGTTGTGCCAGAGTCCCGCCCGTGGCCAGCTTCATGGTGAAGTAGGGAAGACCGTCCTGCTCGCCAAAGTGATAGACCGGGAGAATCGCCGGATGATCCAATCCAGCGAGCGTGCGGGCTTCAAGCCGGAACCGCGCCGCCATTTCACTCGAGCCGATCTGATGCGGCAACAGCATCTTCAGGGCAACCAGCCGCTCCGGTTCCAACTGCCGCGCACGATAAACAATACCCATGCCTCCGCGCGCCACTTCTTCCAGGACGTTATGGCCGGGGATGGCGAGGAGCGAGGTCGTGTGGGTTGAATCGGGAGGGGTTCCGGCTTCCTCATCGTCCCCTTCAGCGAGTGATTGCCAGGTGCAGGCCGGGCAAAGCCCGTCCAGGCGACGCGCATTCAACGAGGCCCCACATGCCCGGCATCGATTGCGTGCTTCAGTTCCGTTTGAAGGGTCGGTCATGAAGGATTGCGTAATTCGCGCCGCGTGCGGTCGCCCCATGGATATTTCAGGGATCGTTGCCCTCAGGTTTCACGGGCGCCGCCAAAATCGCTTCCGCGATCCATCAGCACCTGCTGCATGTGGGCCATCTCCGCGTCGATCTCGTGCGGCGCGGAGACTGTCTGGAGGACCTCTTCGCGAACCAGCGCCCGAAAGCGGCGACGCAGTCGGTGAACTTCCGATTTGAACGCCGGCAGGGAACGGCCGAGTTGGCCGGCGGCCGCTTCATACGACGGAGGTTCGGCGCCGCCGGGGAGAAAACCTTTCAAAATGTCGAACTCGCCCTCACGCCGCGCTTCCCCATACTCGCGCCGCACTCGCGCCAAAGCCGTTTCCAGGATGGCCAGCGCCCATTCGCGATCAAAGACCAGTGTGCCCGCCCGGGCCGCATGATCGGATTGTGTGTTTGCGGCATGCTCGTCGGAATCCAAACTGACGTGCTGGACCCCGCCGCCGCGTTTAAGGGCATCGCGTTGGTCCGCCTTGTCCGCCAGAAACCGAACCAGAGCGCCAAGCAGAAACGACCGGAAACGCCCCTGTAGCCGGTCTGCCCGCGAAAAGACAGACTTCTCCAGGACATGCATCATGAAATCCTGTGTCAGGTCCTTTGCTTCAGCCTCGGGGACGCCGCGGCACCGAATGAATTGATGGACGGGCTCCCAATAACGACGGCACAACTCTTCCAGCGCCTTGCGGCCTTCCGTATTGCCGTCGAGCGACGCTTTCGCCAGCAGGCTCCAGTGTGTCGTGGGAAATGAAGCCATCGCGCCGGGTCAAGTCAGGTGCGCAACCGCCCCGACCGAATTCATCGCCGTCCGGCTGTCCTTTCGTCGCCTGGTCATGCCCTTCTGCAAAGCGCCGGCATCATACCGAAAACCGCCCCGCAAAGCAATCCTTCGGCGGACGAACGGCGCCCCGGGAACACCCCGCCCATGAACGCGCACCCGATCAATTGACACGCGTCCAACCCCGTGAACCTGTGCGGTCGCGTCCTCCTTTTCTTTCAGTCAAATCGCCACCGAAACAGGTCAAGGTCAAACTGTGTCCGATCCTTGACCAGCAACGCCGCCAGGATTTCCCCAACGACGCTGGAAAACTTGAAGCCATGTCCGGAGCA
>DATEKZ010000518.1:0-3213 GCA_035277185.1 Verrucomicrobiia bacterium | reverse complement strand
CTCGTGCAGGCAGTAGGATTGATGAATCCAGCCCGATGGATTGTCCGGATCGGTTTCGACCAGGACACGCGCCGTGTCGAGGGCGGAGGCCCAGTCCTTTTCCGCGGCGGAGACGCGCCATTCGGTTTCCAGCACATCGGGATGTTTGCGGCTGGACGCCGGGATTCTCGCCAGTTCGGCCCTGGCTTCGGCGATGTTGCCCAACTCGATCCAACCGACGGCGGCGTTGAGATGGTGGCTGTCGGGCGGCTGGAGTTCGCTCGGAGTCACGCGCGTCATTCTTTTTCCGGTTTGGCAAAAGGCAAGAGATAACGCAAAACAGCTATGTCTATGCAACTGGGACAGGAGCAAACAGAGAGAACTGAGGTCGGGGCGAGCGTAGCGTGGTATTCCGGAAGACTGTCCGCCGCTACCGGTGCGAGATGGCGGCCCTTGGCTACCTCTGTTTCCTCCTGTAAGTCATCAAATCCGTTTTCTGCTCATTGCGCCGGTTGGTGGATCATCCTTTCGATCGGTTGCCTCCTGTCGCAATCGGCGTGGTCTCAGTCCACGAACCGGACGCCGATCACGACGCCGGATGAACTCAAGGCGCGTATCACGGAGCACATTTCCGAACCGCGATTCGCCCCGGCCATGTGGGGTATCAAAGTCGTTTCGCTCGATACCGGCCTGACGCTGTTCGAAACCAACGCGGGCAAGCTGCTCAAACCTGCCTCCAACGCGAAACTGTTCACCGGCGCGCTGGCACTGGACCGGCTCGGCCCCGATTACCGGATCAAGACATCGCTTTATTCGACGGCGAAGCCCGATCGAAAAGGAGTGCTTCATGGCGATCTGGTGGTTTACGGTCGCGGCGATCCCTCTTTCGCCGCGCGGTTCAACGACGGTGACCACAGCAAATCGCTGGCGCCTCTGGTCGATGCCATCACCACGGCCGGTGTGAAGCGGATCAAAGGCGATCTGGTCGGCGACGAAAGTTACTTTCGCGGACCGCCGTTAGGATCGAGTTGGACCTGGAACGATTTGCAGTATTACTACGGCGCGGAGGTGTCGGCGTTGACACAGGAGGACAACGTGGTCGATGTGGTTTTCAAACCGGGACCAGTGGCTGGCGCGACCTGTTTGGTCGAGACAAAACCCCTTACGGACTTCCTCACGTTCATCAATCGGAGCAAGACCATCGAAGCCGAGGGCGGACGGGAGATCCAGCTCCATCGTCCTCCCGGCCAAAACACGGTTCATGTCTCGGGACAACTTCCTTTGGGCACCACCAACTGGAATGATGCCGTTGCCGTTCACGATCCGGCGCGCTGGTTTGTCATGCGCTTGAAAGAAGAACTGAACCGGAACGGCATCAGAGTCTCGGGCAAGTTGCGGACAATGGACTGGCAGGAACGGCAGACAAAGCCCGCCGATCACTCCAAACTCTTCGAACTGGCGTCCGTCGAGTCGCGGCCGCTGAACGAGATCGTAACGAAGATGATGAAGCCGTCGCAAAACCTTTACGCGCAATTGCTGCTCCTGCAGGTCGGAGCGGTGGTAGAAGGAGGAAAGCAAAAGCCTGAAGAAACAAGCGACGGATCAGAGGACGGAAGCCGAACCACGGAAGACCTGGGAATCGCCGAGCTGAAGACGTTCGTCGGCGAAGCTGGAATCAACAAAGGAGAGGTGTTGTTTGATGAAGGCTCGGGTCTGTCCCGCCGGGCGTTGGTCACACCGAACGCGATCGTTCAATTGCTGACTTTTATGAGCCGGCATCGGCACGCCGATGCCTTTCGCGCGGCGCTGCCCATCGCTGGAGTGGACGGGACGTTGCGCAGCCGGATGCGCGGCACCGTGGCCGAGAGGAACGTCACGGCCAAGACCGGGACCATCGGTTACGTATTCACGTTGTCCGGCTACCTCAACACCATCGGATCCGAGGAACTCGCCTTTTCCATCCTGTTAAACAATTACGATGCCGGCTCGAACATCGCGCGGGAGGATGTGGACGCGATTGCCCTGATGCTGGCGGAATTCCGGGGCCGGTCGAAGGGGACCACAGTCACGTATTGACGGAGGTGACGAAGCCTCACGCAAAGGACGCGAAGAAAAACGAATCAGCAGCAAATCGTTCACTCACCGGTTAGGGATTTGTCTTTTCCGGTCGGATGATTCGCATCCTTTGCGTCCTTGGCGGACTTTGCGTGAGTTGAACTAAACAGGTGGTGACTAAACAAACAAATCCGCCGGATCGTCGGCACAACTCAGATTTCGGCCGCCATCGTAATACTTTTCCAGCTTTCCGCCGCTCCATTTTTGCAGCCGATACAGCGTGGCGAAAGTGAAGTCCGGCGCCGGACCACCCTGGCCGCCGACCAGCTCGGCGCCACGGCGCACGTTGTCGATCATCCACGCCGGCAATGAAAGGTGAAAAGGATTGCGACGCACCTCGCCGACATGAAACGTCAGGGCGGTGATCAAGTCGGCAACGTGTTGCATGCTCAGCTCCAGCATCAGGTTCGGCGACGGGTTCTGTCCCCAGAATTCTGTCTCCACTGTGTAACAATTGAAATCTCGGGGCAGACTTGTGAGGGCGTCCATCACCAGGAAATGCGTGCCGACGTGCGTGCTGTTCCAGTCGAGATCGTGCGGGAACAGAATCACGCGCGGCCGGTGTTTGGTCAGAAGGCCGGCGATGGCCTTGACCGACTGCGCCCAAAACGCCGGTTCCCCCTCGCGGGTCTTGACGGTGACCTTCTCCAAACCGTCTGGCGCGGTTTGTTCCAGACCGAAGCCGATGCAATTGCAGCAAGCCTTGAGCTCCTGGAGCCGCGCGGATTGCCGCTCCTTGTGGCTGCCCTGGGTGACGGCGACATTGATCACGTTCCACTTCGCCTCGCGCAACAAGCGCAACGCCACTCCGCCGACGATGACTTCATCGTCCGGGTGTGGAGAAAAGATGAGGACCTTGGGCGCATCCGGGGCAATTTGCGGTCGCGGCAAAGGTGGGAAATCTCCCAACGGGCAGGATTTTCCTTCTTTGATAAATCGGGCGTATTCGGAGACGAAGTGGAGATAAGGATTCATTTCCTGATTTCCGGCAGGCTCGCCGCCGCCACGGCCTGACCGACTCGTTTGCTCTTTTCGTCCGGCAAGTGCAACAAGAGCTTCTTTGCCAGTTCGGGAAAATCCGTCCGCAACACTTCATTGGCCTTCTGCACGATGAGGTCG
>DATEKZ010000517.1:0-2389 GCA_035277185.1 Verrucomicrobiia bacterium | reverse complement strand
AAATGCCCAACGCCCTTTGCAAATTCAGCCGGCCACCGCTCACGCACTTTCCGGCCAGGCTGGGCAACGGATCGACATTGGACAGAACGCGGTTGATGATCTGTTGATAGTTTTCGGCGGGATAATGGGCCCAGAGCAGAGCGCTGACTCCCGTGACGTGTGGCGCAGACATCGACGTGCCGTCGAAGTAACGGTAGTCGCTGTCCGATCCGTTCCAGCAGGAGAAAATCGCCGCCCCCGGAGCAGCGAGGTCAACGCTGGTCGCGCCGTAGCTGGAGAAGCTGGCCAACTCATCGTTCCGCGTGGTTGCCGCCACGGAGACGATGTTGTCCAGGTCGTAACTGGCGGGATAGAGCGGATTGACATCATTGTTGTCAGCCGCGTTGCCGGCGGCGGCCGTCACAATGATGCCAGCCTGACGGGCGCTATCGAATGCATCCCGCAACGCGGCGGAGTTGAACGTCGTGCTGCCCCAACTGGTATTGATGATCTTCGCGCCTTTACTGCGCGAGTAATCAATGCATTTGATGGCATCCGCAATAAACCCGTTGCCTGTGGGGTCCAGAAATCTGCAGCCGATGATCTTCACCCTCCACGCCACGCCCACCACACCCACGGTATTGTTGCCGACAGCACCGACGACGCCGCTGACGTGCGTGCCATGGCCATGGACATCATTCGGATCGCCGGAGTTGTTGATCGCGTCGATGCCATGCACGTCGTCCACATAACCATTGCCATCATCGTCAAGGTTGTTCCCGGCGGTCTCAGCTGAATTCACCCAAATGTTGGCGGCAAGGTCCTCGTGCGTATAACGAACACCGGTGTCTATAACCGCCACGATGATGTTGTCGGCTGCATTTTGAGCCTCCCAGCCTTCCGGCGCGTCGATATCGGCGTCAGCCTGGCCGCCATTCTGGCCGACGTTGCGCAGGTTCCAGAGTGAACCATCCACGAAGCGGAAGTCGTTTGGTTCCACCAGCGCCTGCACCTGAAAGTCCGGCTCGGCATACTCGACAAGTCCGCTCTGCCGGAGTACCGCCAGGATGTTTTCGACGATGCCACCCCCCGGTAACTGGATGATCTGCAGGTTGCCGATGGCGGGGAAGCTTTGCAGAACCTGCAACCCGAGCAATCTGTAAAGCAACGACAAGTCCACACCGGGGAGCGGTTTGACCAGGATCCGGTCGCCCCGAAAAACGCCGTCGCCCAAAACGACCGGATCGCCTGCCTTTGAGATCGTCCGATAAAAGCACCGTTGAACCCTTCCGACCTGGTTGTCCTTGAAGTCGAAATAGCCGACCGGCGGCATCGTGTTCGTGAGTAGAGTGGCCCAATCCACGAGATTTGTGCTGGCCTGAATGATGTGGATTTGCCCGGGATCGCCGAAAACGCGGAAACGGAATTCCTCCAGGCCTAACAGAGGACCGTTGACCACGTTATAAACGACCGAAGAAAGAGTCGAGGGTCTGTGAATCTTCAGGGTCGCTTTGCGAGTGGTGTCGCCCACGCTCGTACTGGTATTGAGGAAACGGATGTGAGCGTTGTAAGTACCCGGAGCCAGCTGGTTGGCTTGTGCGTTGATGGAGGCCGTGACTGTGGCGCCGGAGAACGGAGCCAGCGTCCCGTTTGTGGCGGAGAGACTCACCCACGTCCGGTCTTTGGTCACCGCCCAGCCCAGCGGAACGTCGCTGCTGTTGGTCAGCACATAGATCTGACTGTCAGGGGTGAAAGATCCTCCCCGCGCTCCCTTGGAAGCCAGACCCGAGGCTGGCGACACGCCGAACGGAAAGGCCACGAGCGCGTCGTTGTCAGAGAGGGTAATCGTGGCGCTATTGGGCGAACCCACTGCGTAGGCCGCATGTGCCAGGATCGTAAGGATGGCAGTTTCGGCGCCCTCGACGGCCGAATCGTCCGCGGGCGTGACCGTGACGGTTGCCGAGGCGGCACCCGCAGGGATCGTCACGGATGTTTGCAACGGGTTGTAATCGGTCCCGTTGGCGGCGTTGCCGCCCATTGAATAGTTCACCGTCAGGGCGGACGTCGTGCCACCGGTGCGGGTGACGACGAACGTTCCGGAGTCGCTGCCGGCTTCAGCGGCGGATGAATCCGAAACGACCACGGTGACGACCGGAAGCGCCGACGGCGTCGTTCCCAGCGCTTTCTGCAAATTCAACCGGCCTCCGGTAACCGTCTTCCCCGCCAGCGCGGGCAGGGGATCGACACCGTTGAGCACGCGATTGATGATCTGCCGGTAAGTCTCACCGGAATATCGTGCCCAAGTCAGCGCGCAGACGCCGACCACGTGTGGAGCCGCCATCGAAGTCCCGCTCAGATTGCGATAATCACCGTCGTTGCCGTTCCCGCACGAAAAAATGTCCTGTCCGGG
>DATEKZ010000516.1:0-3266 GCA_035277185.1 Verrucomicrobiia bacterium | reverse complement strand
GGCCGCCCGCAAGGTTCTGGCCTACCTCAAGGACCACCCGCAACCCAAGGAGCTGATTGATGCCGCTCGCGTGTTGATCTTTCTGAAAGGCCGCGACTCGCATGATTACAAATTCAGCTCCGCGGTGTTGGAGGATTACGCGAACGTCAGCCCGGCGTGGCGGAACCAATACCTTGCCGCCAGCATGTTCAACCTCCGGGGGTCGGGAGCGTCGGATAACGATCTGGTCACGCGAATCCGCGCAGCCCTGAGTGCCTGAATCCCGCGGAAACCAAACGTCCTCCGCCAATGAAGATCCTGCCGCAGGCCAGCATCGTGCTTGCGTTGGCCGGATTGTTCCATTGGCCTCTCCTCGCGGGCGAGCCATCCCGCGGAGATGCGCTTCCGAACATCCTGTTCTGTATTGCCGACGACTGGTCCTGGCCGCACGCGGGCACTTATGGCGACTCCGTCGTGAAGACGCCGAACTTCGATCGGGTCGCGCGCGAGGGAGCACTCTTCACGCGAGCGTTTTGCGCCGCGCCGTCGTGCACCCCGTCGCGCGCCGCCATCCTCACCGGCCAGGCGCCGCATCGGCTTCGAGAGGGCGCCAACCTTTGGGGATTTTTGCCGGACCGATTTCCGGTTTATCCCGACTTGTTGGAGAAGGCCGGTTACGTGGTCGGACTCAAAGGCAAAGGCTGGGGCCCGGGAAATGCGCAAGCCGGCGGCTGGAAGCGCAATCCCGCGGGACCGTCGTTCAAAAGCTTCGAGGACTTCCTTAACACGGCGCCAAAGGGAAAACCCTTCTGCTTTTGGTTCGGCAGCAGCGACCCGCACCGGCCGTACGACCGGAACGCCGGCCGCTCCGCCGGATTGAAAGTCGAAGATGTCGTCGTGCCGCCGTACCTGCCGGATACCCCGGAAGTCCGCAACGATCTCCTTGACTACTTTTTCGAGATCCAGCGCTTCGATCGCGATGTCGGCGCCCTTCTCGATCTGCTCGAACAGCGGGGCGACCTGGATAATACCCTGGTCGTCGTCACGAGCGACAATGGCATGCCCTTCCCGCGCTGCAAAGCCAACGTTTACGACAGCGGCGCAAGGATGCCTTTGGCGATGCGATGGCCGGCCAGGATCAGACCTGGTCGGGTCGTTGACGATTTCGTCAGCCTGGCGGACCTCGCGCCCACGTTCCTCGAGGCGGCGGGACTCAAGTCTTTGCGTCGGATGACCGGACTCAGCCTTGTCCCTCTGCTGGAAGGAAGGAAGCAATCGTCCCGGGACAAGGTCTTCATCGAACGCGAACGTCACGCGAATGTCCGCAAAGGCGACCTCGGCTTCCCGTCTCGCGCGATTCGAACGACGGACTTCCTGTATGTTCGCAATCTCCGTCCCGACCGCTGGCCTGCGGGCGATCCCGAGATGTGGAAGGCCGTTGGCGAGTTTGGAGATTGCGACAATGGCCCTTCCAAGGACCTGATCTTGTCGAGCCGCGACCGGCATTCCGCGGTTTTTTCCCGGGCCTTCGAGAAACGACCCGAGGCGGAGCTCTATGACTTGCGTCGGGACCCTCATCAGATTGCCAACGTTGCCGATGATCCGACCTATGCGAGTGCGAGGAAGAGACTCCGGCGTGAATTGGACCGGTGGATGAAGCAGTCAGAAGATCCCCGCGCCACGGGCGGCGGAGACGAGTTCGACCGTTATCCCTACTTTGGCGGGGGAAATCGCATGCCCGCGGTCGCTCCAGGCCGGTAGCGACCTAGTAAACCTTGCGAAGATGCGACGGAAGGATGTTGAGTTCGGAACGATACTTGGCAACGGTGCGGCGGGCGATCTTGATCCCCTTTTCGATCAGCATCTTGACGATCTCCTCGTCGGACAACGGCCTGGCGGGGTCCTCTTTCTTGATCATCTCGGCGATCATCCCCTTGACGCTGGTATTGGACATGCCCACGCCCTCGGTCGTCTGAATGCCGGAGGTGAAGAAGTATTTCATCTCGAAGATGCCTTGCGGCGTCTCTATGTACTTCCCTGAAACGGCCCGGCTCACGGTGGTTTCATGCACGCCCACGACTTCGGCGACCTGCACCATGGTGAGCGGCTTGAGAAAAGCGACGCCCTTTTCCATGAACTCGCGCTGCCGGCTTACGATCTCCTTCGCGATGTTGACGATCGTTTGCTGCCGTTGATGAAGACTCTTGATCAGGAATTTTCCGGCGCGAATTTTCTCCCGGATCCACTCGCGTTCCTCTGACGACGCCTCCGTCCGCGCCATCAGGTCTTTGTAGGTGTTGCTGATGCGCAGGTGCGGAACGTGATCGTTGTTGGTCGAGACCATGAAATCGTCGCCGACCCGTTGCACGAAGACTTCGGGCAGGATGTACTGGTTGTTGTCCGGAGCGAAGGCGCGCCCCGGTCGCGGTTCGAGGTTCGCGATTCGTTCCATGGCCTCCTGGACCTCCTCGACGCTGATCTCCAGACCGCGGGCGATCTCCGGGATGCGCCGCTTGCCGAGCGCCTCCATGTGTTCGTCCACGATGCGGTATTCCAGAGTGTCCTTCTTCCCTTCACGCTCCAATTGCAGCATCAGACACTCCCGCAGATTGCGGGCGCCGACACCGGGAGGATGGAAGGTCTGGATCACGCGAACGACCGCGTCGATTTTGTCCGGCGCAATGTTCGTGGCAAAGGCCAGTTCGGCGGGACTGGACTGAAGATAGCCGAAATCATCAATGTTGCCGATGATCATTTCGGCGATCTGCCGCTGTTCATCATTCAAATCCGACATCCGGACCTGTTCCAGGAGGTTTTCCTGCAAGGACGTCCCGGCCACGAGCGAATCGAACATGTACTGCCGTCTTTCCTCCTCTTCCTGGCTCTGGCGCATCGGAATGTTCGTCTGGGCAAAATGATCGCGCCATTCCTGGTCCAGTTGCGCCAGCTTCTCAAATTCCGCCTGAAAATCGTCCACCGGCTCTTTGGAATTCTTTTCCGTCGCTGGATCGTAGGTCACGTCCGCGGGTGGCTCCGCGGGATCGGAGACAGTCGTCGCCTCTTCCGTTTCCCGCACCTCGCCGTCCTCCTGGTTGGTTTCGGCAACCCCCAATTCCTCGAGCACGGGGTTTTGCTGGAGTTCCTGTTCGACCATGGCTTTCAGTTCGAGGGTCGGCGCCTGCAAGAGGGCCAGGGACTGCTGCAGTTGCGGAGCGAGCACCTGCGACAGCGTCATCCGTTGCGAAAGATGTAGGCCCTGAGCCACGACCGGATGATAAACGGCTGGC
>DATEKZ010000515.1:0-4487 GCA_035277185.1 Verrucomicrobiia bacterium | reverse complement strand
GCGACGGCTGGCTGGCGCACGCGCGCAAGACGCTCAAGGAACTGCCGAAGCAGGTCGATTACGCGAAGCTCTCCCGTCCGGGCCAGATCGACTTCGAAATGCTGAAGCACGAGCTGGAGACGCAAATCTGGCTCGCCGGGAACACGCATCCGTTCGAGGACGACCCGCGCACCTACAACGACTACATCAACGACAGCGTGTATGCGCTGCTGACGCAGTCCACGCTGCCGAAGGAGACCAATATCGCCAACGGCATCGCCCGGATGGCGCAGATTCCCCGCGCCGTCGCCGTGGCGAAGGAGACGTTAAGCCATCCGCCCAAACCGATCCTCGAGACTGCGATTCGCCAGAACCGCGGCGCGATTGCCTTTTACGAAAAGGAACTCTTCGAGCTTGTTGGAGACAGTCCGCAACTCAATGCGTTGAAGGCGGCGGCCGCGCCGGTGGCGGCCGCGTTGAAGGAGTATCAAAAATTCCTCGAAGGCGATTTGATGGCGCGCGCCACGGGTGACTGGCGGCTTGGCAGGAAGAAGTTCGCCCGCAAGCTCGAGTGGGTGCTCCATGCCGGCGTCTCCGCAGATGAGGTGATGGCGGACGCCGAGGCCGAGTTCGTCCGCGTCGAACGCGACATGTATGTCGTCGCCCGCCAGCTTTGGAGCAGGTATTTCCCAAAGGCGCCGTTGCCGCCGGACGACCGGGAGGGCCGGCGCTCCACCATTCTCAAAGTGACGGGCGCCGTCAGCCAGGAGCACGGCAAACCGGAGGACCTGTTGCAAGACGCGCGCGCCACGGTGGACCGCATCAAGACCTTCATCCGCGACCGCGACATCCTCCGCCTGCCCGATCCCGACCGCTGCCAGGTCATCGAGATGCCAGAGTTCCGACGGGGGAACTCGCTGGCGTATCTCGACAACGCGCCGCCCCTGGACCCGAATGCGGCCAGCCTTTACGCCGTCAGCCCGCCACCGGCGGATTGGGATGCCCGGCGTGTGAAGAGTTTTCTGGAGGAATACAACCGGCACATGCTGCAAATCCTCACCATCCACGAGGCGTATCCGGGTCATTACGTGCAGCTTGAATACTCAAACCGCACCCGCTCGCTCATCCGCCGGGTGCTGCAATCCGGCGTGTTCATCGAGGGCTGGGCCGTTTATACCGAGCAGACGATGCTCGACCAGGGCTACGGCGATGGCGACCTCGCGCTCCGTCTGATGCAGCTCAAGTTCTACCTCCGCGCAGTAGCCAACACGATCCTCGACCACAAAATGCACTGCCGGAAAATGACGGACGACGAGGCGCTGAGGTTTCTGATCGAAGACGCGTTTCAATCCGAAGGCGAGGCGCGGCTGAAGATTATCCGCGCCAAGCAAACCTCGACGCAGTTGAGCACGTATTTTGTCGGGCGCATGGCGCACTACCGTTTGCGGCAGCAGATCGAGCGGGAGCTGGGAGACCGGTTTGATCTCTCGCGATATCACGAAGCTGTGCTCGATCACGGCTCCGTGCCCGTCAAGTATCTGCCTGAACTGGTCCGTACGCGGCTGAGTCAGCCCCGATGAACACGGTGCACCAGGGTCGCAACCACGCGGAGCGCGACCGGTCCCCGGTCGCAGCAGCTTCGAGCGCATCGCGACACTGGGAAACGGCGGAGGCGCGGTTGTTGGACAGGGATTGGCTCGTTCGGACCGCGGCCTTCCAGGCCGCAGCACGTCCGCGGCCGGATGGGTTTGGTGAATCAATAAGTATCGTTTCAGGCAGTTGCTTTAAGCTTCTTCCGCCGATATTCCGACGGCCGCCAGCCGATCCATTTGGTGAACGCGTTCGAAAAGACGAACGGGTTTTGATAACCGACCTCCTCGGCAATCGCTTCGATGGTCTGCTCGGTGGCGGCCAGCAGTTCGGCGGCCCGGCGCATGCGCAGGTAGGTCACCTGGTGCATGGGGCTGCGTCCGAGTTGACGCCGGCAAAGTCGGCGCAAATGCTCGTTGCTGTAACCGGCTTCGCGGGCGAGCCTCGCCAGGCTCCAGTCTTCAGACAAGTGAGCCACGACCCGTTTCCAAAGCAGCGCGAGCCGGTCATCGTGTTCCACGGGCCGGGCAAACCGCAGCACGTAGGCATGGACCAGTTCGACCCAATGATGAATGAGAGTCGGCTGAGCGGCGCCGGCGCACTCGTGCATCAATCCGAGAATCGCGGAATGCAGCGGTTGTGATTCAAACCGCGCCATCACCGGCGACGTGCTGTCCGCAATGGGCCGTTGTTCGGGAGGCTGCTGATAGCACACCCAGCAAAATTTCCAACAGGCGCCGGGCACGGCATCAAAAGCATTCAAGGCATGGGCAGGCAGGAGACACGCGGAGCCGGCCGTGCACATCCGCCACCGGCCGTCGATGAGCACCTTGCCTTTGCCGCCAAAGCAGGCCAGAAAGTAGGTCGTGGTCTGCTTCGTGCGGACGATCCGCGTGGGCGCCATGGCCTCCATAATTCCCACGTGAATGATTTGGTGCTGGTTGAGCGCGCCGCACTCCGGGAACTCCGCGATCCAGGGCCGCCATTCCACGTTGAGCGCCTTCACCCCGCGCATCCGCGTATGCGGGCTATGAAGGGTAATGTCGGTCAGTTCCTTCCCGATCTGAGTCCTCGTCGCCACGATGCGAGGAGGGTAGTGAAGCAGGCGCAGTTTGACGAACGATTTGTCAGACGCATACGGACGCTCGCTGTTATTGCAACTCTCCCCAAGCCGTAACGATGCAGTTAGAGAATTGGCTCGCCCTCACCCTGACCCTCTCCCCCAGGAGAGGGAACAGCGGAAGGGCCGTTCGAGAACCAACGACGCTCGCCAGCAGAAGGCCGGGCGTCGTCGCTCCCTCTCCCCAAGGGAGAGGGCGGGGTGAGGGGAAAGGAAGCGGCCGAATTATCCGGGTGACTGCAAGGTCTCAAATGCGCCCGCGCTTCGTCAGGGGATCAGGCCCACTTAAGGTCCGGTGACCGAATGGCCTGGAGCGCCTCTTTCACGCCCATGCCGCGCTCCGCTTCCACCGCGAGCTTCTGGCAGTGCTGCCGCCAGAAGTTCCGCTCGGCAGGCGGCGGTTCGTAGGGCTTGGCGTGCGGCACTTTCTGTCCCGCGAGCAATGCCAGATAACCATCGATGCGAAACGAGTTGGACGGATGGACGAGTGTGACGCCGGCCAGGGCGCTCGGTCCGTTCTCGCGATACCAGTCCACGACGTCCTGCGCGCCGTGCAACGCGGTGTCCGCGCGGCACGCGCGCCAGAACGGCGTGTCGAGCCGCGTGTTGAACTTGTAATGGATGGCGAGGAAATTGCGGATGTCGTCCCACTGATCTGCGTTGTAGCGGTTGTAAAGCTGGATGAGCGTCGGTGTCGGCTCGCAAAGGCTGTCGAGCAGCGAATCCGCCAGCGTGCTGGCTTCGACGGAAATGACCTGCAGGGCGGTCGCCTCGAGCGGTTCGACAAAGCCAACCGCATTGCCGATTCCCACCACGTTTCCGACCCAGGTGCGGTCGTAACGCCCGGAGCGAAACTTCACCACCCGCGGCTGCGTGGCGACCTTCGGGTTCTTGCCCAGGAACTCGGCCAGCGCCGCTTCATCGCTGATAAAGGCGGACGCATAGACGTAACCACGGTTGATGAAATGTTCGTGCTCTATCTGCCAGCACCAGCCGGCGTCCATTGTCTCGGCCGTCGTGTAAGGAAGAATCGGTTCGTCCGTGCGCGGCCAGCCGCCAATCACCGCGCGATCGCAAAACAGCGAGTCCTGATAACTGCGATACGGTTCGCCCAGCGTCCGCCCCAGCAATTCGGAGCGGAACCCCGAGGCATCCACGTAAAGATCGGCGATGATTCGTTCGCCGCTTTCCGTGACCAGCGCGGCAATGCCTTCGCTCCCTTTCTCCGCCGTCACCGTGGCATCGGTGATCACGACGCCTTCGTCGCGGCAACGGTTCTCCAGCCAGCCGACGAGTTTTTTATTCTCGATGTGGAAGGCGTGATTGTTGTGGAACTGAGGCAGGCCGTCAGGCCGGCGTGGAAAGACTTTGTTGTGCGCCATGAAGGCGGAGGCGTGGCCCAGCCACAGACATTCGTCCGAATAGTAGAAGCCGTTATTCCGCGAGAGTTCGGGAAGGCGCTTCTCGAATTCGAAGGAGAACGTGTAATAGAATTCCTTGCGCGGTCCCCAGAGAAATCGGATGCCCATCTTCCAGGTCGGATCCGCCTCGGCGTAGAAACTCTGCGGCTTCATCTTCAGATATTCGAAGAAGTGCCGCGGAAAAACGACCGTGGTGCCCTCACCGACCCCGATGATTCCAATGTCCGGGCTGCGAATGACGCGGACGGCGAGGTTAGGCAGTTTTCGTTTCAGCGTGAGTGCCGTCATGAGACCGGCGCTTCCCGCGCCGAGAACGACAATGGAGGATATTTTCATGCGACCTCGACGTTATGACCGCAGAACGGCGGACTGGCAAT
>DATEKZ010000514.1:0-2609 GCA_035277185.1 Verrucomicrobiia bacterium | reverse complement strand
TTCGGACCGCGGCCATCCTGGCCGCAGCGGCTGCGCGGGTAAGTGGCGCTGAGAAGGTTCTCGAATCGATCCGGAAAACGGACCCGCTGCGGCCAGGATGGCCGCGGTCCGGACCAACTAGCCTCTTGGACCGTTGTTCCGCAGGCTGGTCTAGCGTTGTTGACGTCGCTTGACCTTGAGTTGCGCGAGGGAGTGCGCCAGCGCGGCCTGGACGGCGGCGGATTCTTCGTCGCCCAGTTTTTCGGAGAGGCGAGACTCGGCGCGTCTGCGGGCTTCTTCGGCCTTGGTCTCGTCGATGTCGTCCGCTTTAATCGCCATGTCGGTCATCACGGCCACATGATCGCCGGTAATCTCGACGAACCCCTCGCCGATGGCGAGGAAGTGGTCTTGCCCGCCTTTCCGTGCGACCAGCTCTCCGGCCCTGACCTGCGTCATCAAAGGGACATGCATCGGATAGATGCCCATCTCGCCCTCGATGCCCGGGAGCGTGACCATGTCCACGTCCTCGGAGTAGATCTTCGCCTCCGGCGTGACGATTTCCAGTTTCAGTGTGGCCATACGCGAGTTGAGAGTGGTCAGTGTTGAGAGTTGAGAGAGCAGCGAGTCGGGAGCCTTTCGACTCTCAACTCAAACTCCTCTCAACTATCCCTCCTTAATTTCTTCAATGCCGCCCTTCATGTAAAAGTTGTTTTCGGACACCTCGTCGTGCTTGCCTTCGAGGATTTCCTTGAAGCCGCGCACGGTTTCGGCCACCGGCACTTGTTTGCCTTCGCGACCGGTGAAGACCTGCGCGACGGTGAACGGCTGGCTGAGGAACTTCTGAATCTTGCGCGCGCGGAACACAGTCGTCTTGTCCTCGGGCGACAGTTCATCCATGCCCAGAATCGCGATGATGTCCTGCAGATCCTTGTAACGCTGCAGTACTTTCTGGACGCCGCGGGCGACGTTGTAGTGTTCTTCGCCGACGATGTCCGGCGCGAGTGCGCGGGAGTTCGAGGCGAGCGGATCGACGGCCGGGAAGATGCCCAACTCGGCAATCGAGCGTTCCAACACGATCGTCGCGTCCAGGTGCGCGAACGTCGTGGCTGGCGCAGGGTCAGTCAAGTCATCGGCCGGCACGTAAACGGCCTGGAAGCTCGTGATCGAACCCTTCTTCGTCGAGGTAATGCGTTCCTGGAGGTCGCCCATTTCCGCCGCGAGCGTGGGCTGGTAACCCACCGCGGACGGCGTGCGGCCGAGGAGAGCGGACACTTCGGAGCCGGCCTGGGAGAAACGGAAGATGTTATCGACGAACAGGAGCACGTCCTGGTTCTTCTCGTCGCGGAAATATTCGGTGACGGCGAGCGCGGAGAGCGCGACGCGGAGACGCGCGCCCGGCGGCTCGTTCATCTGGCCATACACCAGTCCGATGCGGGAGCCTGGCTTCAAAATGGGCAGGCCATTGTCGCCGCGCTTGAGATGGCCTTTCTCATCCTTTTCGCACTTGATCACATCTGATTCAGCCATTTCGTAGTAGAGATCGTTCCCCTCGCGTGTGCGTTCGCCAACGCCCGCAAACATCGAGATGCCGCCGTGGAGCTTCGCGATGTTGTTGATCAACTCCATGATGACGACGGTCTTGCCGACGCCGGCGCCACCGAACGCGCCGACTTTGCCACCCTTCAAAAAGGGGCAGATGAGGTCGATGACCTTGATGCCCGTGGTGAGCACCTGTGGCGACGTGGATTGATCCACCAGCGGCGGGGCGGGGCGGTGAATTGGATTATATTTGTCCGCCTTGAACGGTCCCTGCTCGTCGATCGGATCGCCGGTGACGTTGAAGACACGGCCCATGACGCCTTCGCCGACGGGCATGGAAATGGGCTTTCCGGTGTCGATGACTTCCTGGCCGCGTTTAAGCCCTTCGGTCGTGCTCATGGCGACGGCGCGGATCCAATCATCGCCGAGGTGCTGCTGCACTTCGAGCGTCAATTTGGTCGGAGCGCCGCCGGGTGGCGTGAAGTCTATCGTCAGCGCGTTGTAGAGCGCCGGCAGGTTGTCCTGCGAAAACTCCACGTCCACGACCGGACCGATGATTTGAACGATTTTGCCTTTGTTCATGAGATGTCCGATTAGCCCATCGCCATCGCGGCGCTGGTGATTTCCAAAAGTTCCTTCGTGATGTTCGCCTGCCGCAGCTTGTTGTATTCGAGCGTGAGATCCTTGATGAGCTGTTTGGCGTTGTCGGTCGCGTTCTTCATCGCGACCATGCGCGAGCTGTGCTCGGAAGCCTTGGCTTCGAGCAGGAATTGAAACATCTGAAAGTTGATGTAGTGCGGCAGCAGGTTGCCCAGAACGACGTCGGCCGCCGGTTCGAACAGGTATTCCACTCCGCTCTGCTTGAGTTCTCCGCCGCCGCCATGACCGTGAACGCCGGCTTCCACGGCTTTGATTTCGCCGAGCGGCAGGAGGGGATGCACGTCCGGCCGCTGGTTCAGCGTGGAGATGAAGTTCGTATAAAGCACGTCCACTGCGTCCACCTTGCCGCTTAAGAAGAGATCCTGGGCGAACTTCGAAATCGCGCGGGCCTCGCTGAAGAGCGGGTTGTCCTTGTAGGTGAACTCCGCCGC
>DATEKZ010000513.1:0-16177 GCA_035277185.1 Verrucomicrobiia bacterium | reverse complement strand
TCTCCGGTGGCCGGACAAAAGTCCAAAGTCCAAAGTCCAAAATTAATTCCAAAGACCAACCTCCAAAACCAGGGACCGTCGATCGAGAGCGGTGCATTTGGACCCTAGGAGTTTGGTTCTTTGTTTGAGCTTTGAACTTTGAGCCTTGAGCTTTAAGTCTGTCCTCTTTCGAGCGCGGCGAGCACTCCCGGATCGCGGACGTCCACCCAGGGTCCGGCAATTTCCATCCCGGCGATGCGGTGTCCCGCCGCGACCATCGCGCTGATGGCATCCGTCAACTCGTATTCGCCGCGCGGCGATGGCTGAAGCCTGACGGTGAATTCGAAGAGTGCCGGGCGAAAGATGTAAATGCCGGCATTATACCAGACCGGCTGCGCGGACTTGAGCCAGCCCTCAGCGCGCAACTGATCGAGCTGCGCCGGACTGGGCTTTTCAACCAGCCGTTTGAGACAAAACTGGTCGTCGAACAGATTGAGACCGCCCTGGGTCACGTCCTTGCCGGCCTTCACGGTCACGAGGCCGGAGAAATCGCCCTCGGCGAACCGCTTGAGCATGAGTTGATACGTCTCCGGCTCCACCTTGATGTCGCCGTAGGTGAGCAGAAATGTGTCCTGGCCGACGAAATCCTTCGCCAGTTCCGGGGCTTTGCCGGTCCCGTTCTGCACGACCTGGTTTGCATAAGAGATGTTCAATCCCCATTTGGCCCCGTCGCCGAAGTGATTCTCGATGGCTTCGGCGCGCCAGCCGGTGATGATGCAGAAGTCGCGAATGCCCGCCCCCAGCAATCCTTCAAGAATGTGTTCGAGGATCGGCCTGCCCTGGACGTGCAGCATGGGTTTGGGAACGTCGTTGGTGAGTTCCTTCATGCGCGTGCCTTTGCCGGCGGCGAGGATGACGGCTTTCATGAGATCAACAGCGAAGACACAAAGGCGCGAAAGAGAATATCAAGCTTCTCCCCGCGCCGCCTTCGCGTCTTCGCGTCTTTGCTGTTCAAAGTTACGCTCCGAATTTGTCGAACATCTTCGCGTTCGCCTGCATCAGACGCATCAGATACTTTGCCTCGAAGATGCCGAGCGACCCCATATTGGCGCCCGTCTCGGTGAACCGATCAAGCTTGTCCGAGCCGGACAATGCCGAGTGCAACAACACGGGCTGCGGATGCCAGGAGTGTCCCTTTAACGCACATGGCGTCGAGTGATCCCCGGTGATCGCGAGGACATCCGGCTTTTTCTTCAGCAGAGTCGGGAGCGCGGCGTCGAAATCCTCAACCGCCTTCTTCTTCGCCTCGAAGTTGCCGTCCTCACCATGCATATCCGTGTATTTGTAGTGGATGAAGAAGAAATCGTAGTTGTCATATTCGGAAAGGTAACGCTCGAACTGCGCGGCAATGGTCTGCGGTCCTTCGAGCTTCGTCATCCCGACCAGTTGCGCCAGCCCTTTGTACATTGGATAGACCGCGATGCAGGCGGGCTTGAGTTGGTAGCGTTGCTGAAATTGCGGGATTTCCGGCTGATGCGCGATGCCGCGCAACAGGAAACCATTCGCCGGCTTCTTTCTTCCGATAATCGGCAGCGCCATTTTGTAAAACTCGGCGACAAGTTTTGCGGCTTTCTTCGCTTTGGTCGATTTCCTGTTGACGGGTTCGACTTTCGGAATGGGCAAACCCTCGCGATGCGGATCGCCATCCGTCAACGGACCTTCGAGTCCTTTGCCGCGGAAAATGACAACGAAGCGGTGTCCTTTTCCCGCCTTGATGACCACTTCGGCGTCGCCAACCTTCTTGATTTTCTTCGACAGCAACGCGCACAACTCCTCGCAAACCGGCGTATCAATACGCCCCGCCCGTCGGTCGGTGACGATGCCCCTGGCATCGAGCGTGCAAAAGTTTGCGCGCGCTGCGACATCGCCGGCGTTGAGTTCCAAACCCAGACCGAGTGCCTCGATCACGCCGCGGCCCACCTGGAATTCGAGCGGGTCATAACCGAATAAGCCAAGGTGCCCCGGCCCGCTGCCCGGTGTGATGCCGGGCGCAACCGGAATCATCCGCCCCTGGGCCACTCCGTCCGCGACGAGCGCGTCGAAGTTGGGTGTCCTGGCGGCTTCGAGCGGCGTCAGCTCACCCTGTGATTTCGTGGCGATGTCGCCCAGTCCGTCGAGCACGACGAGGACGAGTTTGGCACCGGTTTTGAGGGTCAGTTCCGAATAAAGATCATCCAGCTTCATGGTCAATGGCATCTGTGGCGGTCGTCTGCGACGCCGGCCCGCACTAACACAGGTCCGCCGAAGGCGCGGCGACGGATATTGCTGGCAAGCGCAGAACACCGTCAACGGGATAGTGAGCGCAGATGTCAATGACCTTGCCCAAGAATTCAATGACCACTCCACACTCGACTTTCACGATTCGTCATTTGACATTCGCCCCGCATGGCGCGTGTTGTTCTGGAACATCTCTGCAAGGCGTACAAAGGCCCGAAAGGAGCGATCATCCGTGCGGTCCACGATCTCAGCCTGGGTGTCGAAGACGGCGAGCTGCTTGCGCTGGTCGGGCCGTCCGGCTGCGGGAAGACGACGATGCTTCGGCTTATCGCCGGCCTGGAGGCGGCGGACGGGGGTGCGGTCTTCATTGACGGCCAGGCTGTGAACCAGATCGCGCCCAAAGGCCGCGACGTCGCGATGGTGTTCCAGAACCACGCGCTGTTCCCGCACCTGACGGTCTTCGAGAACATCGCTTTCGGTCTGAAACTGCGGAAGCTGGCAACGCCGGAGATCGAGCGCCGCGTGAAGGAGGCCGCGGAAATGCTCGGGCTGGCTTCGTGTCTGGATCGGTTGCCCAATGCCTTGTCCGGCGGTCAGCAACAGCGCGTCGCCGTCGGACGCGCCATCGTTCGCCGTCCCAAACTTTTTTTGCTGGATGAACCGTTGTCGAATCTCGACGCGCCGCTTCGCGTTCAGATGCGCCGTGAAATCGCCCGACTGCACCGCCGGCTCGGCATCGCGACGATCTATGTCACGCACGATCAAGCGGAGGCGATGGCGCTCGGGAACAGGGTCGCCGTCATGAATGAAGGCGTGGTGCAACAGATCGAACGACCACTCGACGTTTATCATCGGCCGGCGAACCTGTTCGTTGCCGGGTTCGTCGGATCGCCGCCGATGAATCTTTTTCACGGCGTCATTGCTTCGGAAGGCGGCGGAATGCGTTTCAAGAATGGAAAGGAGCCGGGTGACCGCGGCGGGATCACGATCGGTATCGACGAAGGCATGGTCTCGAGACTGAGCGGCTTTGTGAACAAACCGGTCGTTCTCGGCTTGCGCGCCGAGGAGATCCTGCCGGCGGCCGCGGGGACGGCGACGGCGACGGAATCAACGGTGAAGGGGGCAGTGCTCTTCGTGGAGGCTCTGGGTTCGGAAACGCACGTTCATCTTGCCGTCGGAACGGATGAGTTTGCCGCCTGTTGGCGGGATGATTTGGCCTCCTTTGCAAGCCGGGAGAGACTGGCCGTCCTGTTCGACATGAGAAAGGCGCGCTTCTTTGATCCAGGCACTGGGAAGGCGATCGTCTGAGCCGGGACCCACGACGGCTTGCGAGAGGTTTTCCCCGCCAGGGTGCGGCTCTGTCTGGCGCAAAAATTATTGCGTGCCGGGCTGACCGGGCGATTAGACTGCTTCCATGTCACAGCTCGTGCTGCGCGAATTACATCAGGGTTTGAACGCCCGCTTCTCGGAGGTGAACGGGATGCAAGCGGTCAACGATTACGGCGACTGGCGTGGCGAACACGCTGCGCTTTGCGAGACTGCCGGTGTCCTCGACTTGAGTTTTCGTTCGCGCCTTTGCCTCACCGGCGGCGACCGGCAGAAATTTCTCAACGGCCAGGTCACCAACAACGTGAAGGACCTGAAGACGGGCGAAGGCTGCTACGCGGCGCTGGTGAATGCCAAAGGCCGGATGGAGAGCGATCTCAACATTTACATTCTGGAGAATGAGATTCTGTTGGATTTCGAGCCCGGCCTGTCTGCCGCCGTCTCGCAGCGTCTGGAGAAATACATCATCGCCGACGATGTGCAGGTGGTGGACGTCGCGCCCCATTACGGACTGCTCAGCGTTCAGGGGCCGAAAGCCGTCGAAGTGGTCAACACGCTGGGCTTCGCGGTTCAGCACGAGGACCCTGCCCAAGCGCCCGCCCCCTCACCCCGTCCCTCTACCCCGGTGGGGGAGAGGGTGGTTGGAGACCGGGTGAGGGGGGAGCTGCCGGCCCCGATGCGTGGCTTGGCTACTCTCCCGGCACAACCATTCGCCGTCGCCAAATTTGACGATGCCGGGTTCGGCGAAGTTTATTTGATGAACCTGGCGCGCACGGGGACGACGGGTTTCGACCTGTTTGTGCCCAACGCGGCGCTGGCGGCCGTGGCGGACAGGTTTGTCGCCGTCGTGAAAGCGGTTGGCGGTTGCGTGTGCGGCTGGCAGTCATTGGAAACGGCGCGCATGGAGGCGGGCATTCCGCGTTTTGGCGCGGACATGGATGAAACCAATCTGGCGCCAGAAGCCGGGATCGAGGAGCGCGCCATCAGCTACTCGAAGGGCTGTTACATCGGCCAGGAAGTCATTGCCCGTATCCGCACCTACGGTCAGGTGGCGAAGTCGCTCCGCGGTTTGCGACTGACGGATTCGATCAAGGTCTTACCGCAGAAGGGGGACAAGCTCTACGACGGTGAGAAAGAGGTCGGTTACGTCACCAGTGCCGTTGGGTCTCCAACGCTAAAGTGCGGCATTGCTTTGGCTTACGTGCGACGGGAGCACAATCGAATCGGCACGGAACTCAAGCTGCGCACCGCAACGGGGGAAGGCACGGCTTGCATTGTCCCGCTCCCGTTTCAGCGGTGATGGCCGGGCCGGCGCGATCGGAAAAACTTAACGTGACAAGGTTGCGGCTTCGTGGCAGACAAGGCTCATGAAGAAAATCTGGCTAAGCTGCGTAGCGGTTCTTTCGCTGGGTGCGGTGGCGGTGTTGGCCCAGGCCGACAAGAAGGAAGGCGAAAAGAAAGACGAGAAAAAGGAAGAGGCCCGGCCGACGGCAAGCGACACCAAAGAAGTCGCCGTCATCAAAACGTCCGAAGGCGAGATGGTGGCCGAGTTCTGGCCGGACGTCGCGCCCAAGACAGTCGAGAACTTCAAGAAACTCGCCAGGGAAGGATTCTACGACGGCACGGCTTTTCACCGTATCATCAAGGGCTTCATGATCCAGGGCGGCGACCCGCTGACGAGGGATGCGAGCAAGGAAGACGCGTGGGGCACGGGCGGCCCCGGCCATACCGTCAAGGCGGAGTTCAATGACCGAAAACATGTGCGCGGCGTCCTCTCCATGGCACGCTCGGCGCATCCTGACTCCGCCGGCAGCCAGTTCTTCGTCTGTCTGGATCCGGCGCCGAGCCTCGACAAGAAATACACGGGCTTCGGCAAGTTAATCAAAGGTGAGGACATCCTGCTCAAAATCGGCAACACGCCGGTGGGACCGAATAAATCCGGTGAGCCAAGCAAACCGCAAAAACGCATCGAGCTTCAAAGCATCAAGATCGTTCCGGCGGATTCGGTCAAGTAAACGGCCGTCCTCTCAACGGTCAACGGTCAACGTTCCATACCCTGGGCTTAACATGAGTGAAGTTGCCGTCATCAAAACCACCGCGGGAGAAATGGTCATCGAGTTCTGGCCGGACGTGGCCCCCGGAACCGTCGAGAACTTCAAGAAGCTTGCGCGACAGGGTTTTTACGATGGCACCGCGTTCCATCGCATCGTGAAGGGCTTCATGATCCAGGGCGGCGACCCGCTGACCAAAGACGCGAAGATGGAAGGGCGTTGGGGCACTGGCGGCCCGGGTTACCAGATCAAAGCCGAGTTCAACGACAAAGCCCACGTGCGCGGCGTCATTTCGATGGCCCGCTCGCAGCATGCCGATTCCGCCGGCAGCCAGTTTTTCATCTGCCTGGCCGACGCCAGTTTCCTCAACCGCCAATACACGGCATTCGGTTGCCTCGTTAAGGGTGACGAAGTCCTGGGCGCCATTGGTGACACGCCGACAAACCACGGCGGAGGCGGCGAAAAGAGCCGGCCCATCACGCGTGTCGGTGTGGAGAGCGTCAGAATCGTTCCAAAGGGGTCCGCGTAACGAGGCGACGCGGAACCGCGGATGGTCCGGCGGTCGCGAACAACGCGTGAGCACCTCCGAACTTGCCCGAACCCTGGTCGCGCTGGGCTGTCCACTGGAAAAGTCGATGGACATGGCCAGCCAGTTGGACAAACGCGCAAGGCAACTCGCGGAAAAGAAGGGCAAAAGCTACGAGGAGGCGATAACTCACTTGCTTGAATTGATGAAGCAAGGCTGGGCTGCCAGGGAGCGAGGACTTTAAGTTCAGGCTGGCAGCTCCGATTCGCCGAGCGTTTCGTCGAAACCTCAGTTCAGTTCGTAAATCGCGAATCATAAATCGTAAATGATCAGGCCCTGGCAAAAGATCGGTTCCAAATCGCTCGGTGACTTTCGGATTTTCACGCTGCGCTCCGACCGCGCGGTCTCGCCGCGCAACGGCACCGAGCACGAGTTCTTCGTCATTGACTGCGTCAACTGGGTGAATGTGATCGCGGTCACGCCGGACGACCAACTCGTGATGGTCGAGCAATACCGTCACGGCACCAACACGGTGGAGCTGGAAATCCCGGGCGGGATGATGGACGGGGAAGACGCCTCACCGATCATCACCGGGGCGCGCGAACTGCGCGAAGAAACCGGTTATGAAGGCGAAAACGTGCGGCTCATCGGCAGGATTTTTCCGAACCCGGCCATCCAGAGCAATTCGTGCTTCACGGTGTTGATCGAAAACTGCCGGCTCAGGCACCCCGTCGAGTTCGATCACGGCGAAGACATCGTCACACGCCTGGTTCCGGCCGGGGACATCCCGCGGCTGGTTGCGGAAGGCCGGATCCAGCATTCGCTCGTGGTCGTGGCGCTTTATTACTTTGATTTGTGGCGGCGAGGAATAAACCAGGGCACGGCGACCGCGTAGCGGGTCACGTCACTTGTCCTGTCTCACTTTCTCCTTTTTCTCCTCCAGCTCGGCTTCCAGCGATTTGCGATCGCTGACGAGTTGTTTCTCCAATTGTTCGATGGCTTCGAAGTCACCCTTGTCGATTGCTTTTGCGATCTCGCCGCGAATGAAAATCTCGCGCCCGGCGATCTTCGATTTGCATTTCGATTCCAGTTCGGCGATCTCGGCCTTCTGTTTGTCGGTCAGCTTGACCGGGGGCGAGGACTTGTTCAGTCGCTCCATCGCAAGTTCGTAGGCAGTTTTCATAATTTGTCAGTGGTTCGTGGTCGGTTGTCAGTCGCCCGCTATCAGGAATCGGCACCGTATGGAATCGGCCTCAAGGAACAACTGACGACCGACAACGAACTAAACGCAAATCTGCACTTTTCCGTCCACGACGCGAGTTGGAAAACAACCGGCGCGCTTTTCGGGATGGTCCAGGCACTCGCCGGTTTTCACGTCAAATTCCCAGCCGTGCAGCGGACAATAGACATGGCCATGCTCGGTCATCCCTTCACCCAGCGGGCCGCCGCGATGCGGACACTCGCCGTCCAGGGCGTAGATCTCGCCGTCAATGTTGAACAAACCGAATGCGCGGTCCCCGATGCGAACGCTGAGGCCGCGACCGGCAGGGACCCGGCTGACTTCGGCGACGGTGATGTACTCGCTCATCGATGACTGTTGATTTGAGAGTCTGCGATTTGAGTTCATCCGCGCGCACCGCCGCCCTCAACGGGTGGCTTTTTCTTCCACGGCATGTCGGGAAACCGGGTCGGCAGCTTGACGGTCTCCGGCTTTGGCTGGGCCATTTTCAGTTCGGGGTCAGTGTCGGGGGCAGGGGATTGACCTGGCGGCGTCATATTGTCTTTCCACGAGGCGATGCGCGCCTGAAGACCGTGGTGCTCGGCGCTCTTTTTGTCACCGGCCTTCATGTAGAACAAGGACAGGTTGGTGTGGACGAGCTGCTCGTTGGGCCGGAGCTTTTCCGCCTTGTGCCCCTCGGCGATGGCGCGGGTGTAGTCGCCTTTGCGATAGTAAGCCATACCCATCGAAAGCTGAGCGTCGAAGTCATTCGGGTCTTCGGCCAGGATGGATCTGAATTTCGCAATGGCGCCATCGTAGTCGCCCGTGCTGAAGGCGAACATCGCGTCGTCATATTGCTCCTGGTGGTCCGGCATAAATCTTTTGACAAGGAACGGTATCGCACGATTGTAATGGCCGCGCAAGCGGGACGTGTTCCGCGGAGTGTGACATGGGAATGTGAACAGGGCTCATGCACCACAAAGACAAGGCGCGGGCAATGCGCGGTTGAAGACAACGATGACCTCACCGATCCAACTGATTTCCACCGATTTCGACGGAACGTTATACGCCGAGTTCGAGAACCCGCCGGTGCCGGTGGATTTGCAAGCCCTCATTGGACGGCTCCAGCAACAGGGCGCGAAATGGGTGATCAACACCGGCCGTGATTTGTCGAGTCTGATGGAAACGCTCGGGCGCGCCCGCCTTTCCATTCACCCGGATTACCTCGTCGTGGTGGAACGGGAGATCTTTGCGCGCCAAGGGGCCCGCTACGCGCCGCTGCAACCGTGGAACAGCGACTGTGAAACAACGCACCGCGAACTGTTCGCGCGCGTCGAGCCCGATTTGCCGGAACTGTTCGATTGGGTTAACGGCCGGTTCAAGGCCTCCGTTTATTCCGATCCTTACTCGCCGTTTTGCCTGATCGCCGAAAACAACGACGATGCCGACGTGATTGAGGGATTCCTGACTCGTTACTGTGCGCGCATTCCGAAATTGGCGCTGGTGCGGAACGACGTCTATGCGCGGTTCAGTCACGAGGCGTACAGCAAAGGAACGGCCCTGGCCGAGATTGCGCGCCAACTGGGAGTCAGCCGCGACCACACCCTGGCGGCTGGCGACCACTGGAACGACCTGCCGATGCTCTTGCCGGAGCACGCGCGCTGGTTGGTGGCGCCCTCGAACGCGATCTCATCGGTCAAAGAGGCGGTGCGCCGCCAGGGCGGCTTCGTCAGCGACGAGCCGCATGGTTGCGGGGTTGCGCGCGGCATAGAACTTGCCCTCAGAAACGGCGGAGCTTTCGCAGGTGGTCTTAACGCGAAGCCGCAACGGATTAACCGTCCTAATTGCTGATTTCCGCGGTGGCGAAAATCGGGGTTAACTTGTGTTTGCTCAGGCGGATACGACGGCCGGTAATCGTTTGACACTCGAACTCGCAGTGTTAGTGTCGCTTGTCGTTTGGTTCTCCGGCGAAACCTGACTGCCACGGATGAATTGCCGAGCGGCCATCAAGAACGTTTGATCAAAGTCTTTTCATGAGTGAAGCGACCATGACCGCCCGCGCGGGGGCGAGCGGCAAACCCAAAGTCTCAAAGATATCCGAGGCCGTCATCCGGCTGGCGGGTAATTCACAGGACGGCATCCAGGCCATCGGCGGCTTCCTGGCGCGGCTGGCGGGACGAAGCGAACAGGAGGTCATGACCTTCATGACCATCCCCTCCACCATCTCGGGCGGGCCGTCCATATTCCAGGTGCGTGTCGGCTCCGGGGAAGTGCTGAGTTCGGGCGACGACGCCGACATGCTGGTCGCGTTTTATCAGCATTCCTACGAAAGCCACATCAACTCGGTGAAAAAGGGCGGCATCGTTTTATATGACAGCGACCATGTGCAACCCAAACAGGAATGGCAACAGGAGTACCGGCACATGGGCGTGGCCATTTCATCCCTGACCGTCGAAGCCATCGGCGGGACGGGTCGGGACAAGGGCAAGAACGTATTCGTCCTTGGGCTACTGGCCCGAATCTTCGATCTGAACGTGACCAAGCTGGAACAACTGATCAAGGAACGGTTCACCGGAAAAGACGAAAGCGTCGTGAAGAATGCGCTGATGGCCTTCCATGCCGGGTATGCCTGCTCGGTGGACAATGTGATCGAGACTTTCCAGTTCATGGAAAGCCAGAAGAAGAACCGGCACCAGGTCGTCATGACCGGCAACGAAGCGCTGGGTTACGGAATCATCGCCGCCGGCGTGCGGTTCGGCGCCGGGTATCCCATCACGCCGTGGTCGGACATTATGGAATTGCTTCGCCGTGAATTGCCGAAGTACGGCGGGACCTTCGTGCAATGCGAGGATGAGATTGCTTCGATCTCGATGGCGCTGGGCGCCAGTTATGCCGGACGTGTGGCGATCACCGGATCCAGCGGGCCGGGAATCTCGCTGAAGACCGAAGCGCTGGGCTGGGCTGTCATGGCGGAGATGCCCCTGATCATCATCGATGTCCAGCGCGGCGGGCCTTCGACCGGCATGCCCACCAACGTGGAGCAATCCGACCTCAACATCGCCTGCTTTGGCGGTCATGGAGACTCGCCGCGCGTCGTAGTCGCTCCGGCGAACGTGGAAGACTGCTTCTACACGGCCATCGAAGCGGTCAACATCGCCCGGAAGTACAGCACGCCGGTAATCATCCTGACGGATCAGGGCATCGGCACGCGCATAGAGGCCTTCGAGGAGCCAAACCTGGAGAAGGTTTGTCAGGACATTTCGCCCGATCTGACGCCGGTTGCCGATTTCAAACCTTACGATTTGTCGGTGCCGGACGGCGTGACCCGTCACGTGGCGCCCGGGACGCGCATTGCCAGCGGCAAGTATCCGATCGTCACCGGCCTCGAACACGATGAGATGGGTCATCCCACGGGTTCGCCGCGACTCCACGTGCAGATGACCTCCAAGCGGCGCAACAAACTGCGCAAGCTCGCGACCGAACTGCCGGTGCCGCAGGTTTACGGACCGCCTGAGGGCAACGTCCTGCTGGTGGGCTGGGGATCGAATCAGGGTCCGATTCGCGAAGCGGTGGACCGCGCCCGCGCCACTGGCGACAGCGTCTCTTCGCTTCATATCCGTTACATCAATCCGTTGCCGAACGGGCTCGAAAACATTTTCTCCGGTTTCAATCACGTGTTTGTGGTGGAATTGAACGACGAGGGACTCTACGGCTACGGGCAGCTCGCCAGCCTGCTGCGCGCGCGGTTCTGCGATCCGAAGATCCGCTCGATCAACAAGACCGACGGCCTGACGTTCAAAGTGAAGGAAATCCTCGGCCAGCTCAAAACGAAGTTGTCCTCCAACGGAGAGCCCGCGGCAGTGCGCTAAATGACTTTTCCGACGATTTAACGACTTAACGAACCATGAGCTCTCCAACGATCGAAATTCCCGCCCGCAGCGGCAACATCACTGCGGTCCCTCCGCTCCCGGACTCCGAGCGAAAGGGACTCACGAAAAAAGAGGTGGCCGCCGATCATCCGACCTGGTGCCCCGGCTGCGGCGATTTTTCCGTCCTCGCGCTGTACTTCAAGCTGATCGAAAAGCGCAGACTCTGGCACGAGAAGATCACCACTATCGCCGGCATCGGGTGCTCGAGCCGGTTCCCTTATTTCGTCCAGGCGCACGGGGTGCATTTTATTCATGGGCGCGCGCTGCCGTTTGCCAGCGGCGTTTCGTTGAGCCGGCCCGATCTCCATGTGTTCGTGTTCGGCGGCGACGGCGACGCATTCTCCATTGGCGGCAACCATTTCAATCACACGGCGCGCAAGAATATCAAGATGAGCTACGTGGTCATGGACAACTGGGTTTACGGCCTGACCAAAAAGCAAACCTCGCCGACGTCGCCGCAAGGCTTCAAGAGCAAGACCGACACCTGGGGCGCGATGGATCAGCCGATCAACCCGATGAAGCAGGCGATCTCCGCCGGCGCGACGTTTGTCGCCCGTACCACGAGCACGAACCCGAACCACGTGCTCCAGATGATGGAAGCCGCGATGGACCATGACGGCTTCAGCTTCATCGAGTGCCTCAGCGAATGCGTCGAGTTTTATCCCGGCGCGTTCGACGCCTCCAACCCGCGCAAGGGCGGCGTATTCAATCTCGTTCCGGAGAGTCATGACGTCACCGACGAAATCGCCGCCTACAAACTGGCCGGCGAGCCGTTTCCGGGTTCCTTCGGCATTTTTTACAAGGTCAATCGCGCGACGAAGAACGCCAACGAGGCCAGGATCAACGCCGGGGCCATGGAAAAGGTCAAAGGGCTGAAGGACTGGCAGATTCTCCAGAAGAATTTCGATCGGATGAAATAAGCTTGCCGCCAATTTAGTTCGCTGCTTGGGATTGCCCGCGAAACACGCTAAAGAACGGAGAGGAACACCGGATCCGGTATGAACTCAGCGAATAACCCGTTCCCTCTCTCAGAAGGAGAACTTCTTTAGCGTCTTTTCGCGTGTTTGGCGGGTCCGCCACGGCCTGAGATTGCCCGCGAAACACAGCTAAAGAACGCGAGAGGTACACCCGGCCCTCGGTACGAACCCTCTCACTCAGATGAAGCTTTTTTAGCGCCTTTTCGCGTGTTTCGCGGGCTGACTTGGGGACTCGTTATTTTTTCTTGTGGCGCGTAAATCGTAAATCATAAACCGTAAATCGTATGCCGATCTACGAATTCGCCTGTCCCAAATGCCGGAAGATTTTCAACTTCCTTTCCAAGCGGATGAATCCTGACCGGCTTCCGACCTGCCCAAAATGCGGCAACAAAAAAATGACCAAACAAATGAGCCGCTTCGCCATGTCCAAGGGGTTGAAGGAGCCGGCGTCAGCCGCTCCGGGAGGCGAGGAGGAAGGGCCGATGCCTGATATGGACGACCCGCGCGTGATGCGGGCCATGAGCGAGTTGGAGCGCGACATGGAGCACATGGACGAGAACAATCCGAAGCACATGGCGCACATGATGAAGAAAATGAAGGACCTCATGCCTCCGGGCGCCGTGCCGAAGGAACTCGACGTGGCCATCAAACGCCTCGAAGCCGGTGAAGATCCGGAGAAGATCGAGGAAGACATGGGCGACCTGCTGGGTGATTTGATGGGAGGTGAAGGCGGTCCTGGAGGAGCCGGCGGCTACACGCACGATAGCGGTCTGTACGATTACTAAAGCTCCAAATCCCAAACTCCAAGCAGTGCCGCTGCCTTCCTTTGAACTCGAGATCAAACATTTTGTCGGAGCGTTGAGGTTGGAGGTTTTTGGGATTTGGTGTTTGGAATTCGGATTTTCCACATGGCCCACATCCACGAAAAGATTGATTTTACCGTGGCGATCTTTGTCGTGCACGACGACAAAGTGCTGCTCATCCATCATCGCAAGCTGAACAAATGGCTCCCACTCGGCGGGCACATTGAACTCGACGAAGATCCGGAGATCGCGGCGTTGCGTGAAGCGAAGGAGGAAAGCGGTCTCGACGTCGAACTCATCGGCGAACGGCCGCCCACAACGGAGCCCGGCACCCGCGCGCTGATTGCGCCGCGCTTTCTCGACATCCATCGTATCACCGACACGCACGAGCATATCGGGATGATTTATTGGGCGCGCCCCAGGAATGGAAACGTCACACTTTCCGCGGATGAACATCACGATATTCGCTGGTGTTCGGCGGGGGACTTGGACAGGCTTCGGCCGCCCATGAGCGACGCGGTGAAATGGTATTGCCGGAAGGCGTTGGAAGAGGTCCGACGCCCAAAGTCCGAAGTCCAGCGTCCGAAGCCTCCGTCTTAAGACGCTCCACGACGCATCACGAACCACGGATCACGCGTCACGCACCGCGAATGCTCTCCTCCAAGGCCAAGACCGGCGTCTTCTTCGTCGAGACGCTCAATGCCATCGGGACGACCTGTTATTTCTACTACATCTTCTTTTTCGCACGGGAGAAGTTCGATTTCGGACGGCTGGAAAATCTGCTGCTCGGAGCGGGACTGGGACTGACCTACGCGTTCTCTGCGGCTGTGGGCGGGGGCATCGCCCAACGCGCCGGTTACTACCGCGCGCTCAAGCTCGGGACTCTCATCATGGCGGTCGTACTGGCCGTTGGCGGTTTTCTCGACAGCCTGCTGATGCATTTCGGCGTCATGGCGGTGTGCACGTTCGGGATGGGCATGACCTGGCCGGCGTTGCAGGCGCTGATCAGCGAAGGCGAACGGCGGCCGCGCATGCAGCGAATGATCGGCATCTACAACCTCATCTGGTCGCTCGCCGGCGCGCTCGCTTACATGAGCGGCGGCGCGATGTTGGAGGCGTGGGGGCTGCGCAGCATGTTCTTCGTTCCGGCCGCGATCCTTTCGGTTCAATTCCTGTTTCTCCTCTGGCTCGAATCGAAAGAGAGCGTCGTGCCGATCGCGGTCGTGAGGGTTGCCGCTTCCGGTGCCGCTTCGATTCCGCAGGACCCGCTCGCGGCGCACTCACCGGTGAAACCGGAGACGTTCCTCAAGATGGCATGGTGGGCGAATCCCTTTGCCTATTTGACCATCAACACGGTGATCGCCGTCAGCCCCAGTATCGCCGACGCTCTCAGTCTCTCGAAGCGCGAGGCAGGCTTTGCCGGCTCGGTATGGATGTTCGCGCGCACCGCGGCCTTCGTTCTTTTCTGGCTCTGGCCTGGCTGGCATTACAGGTTTCGCTGGCTGGTGAACTCGTATCTCGGAATGATCGCGAGCTTCGTCGCGATTCTGTTGTCGCCGAATCTCGCCATGCTGATCACGGCGCAGGTCGCGTTCGGCCTCTGCATCGGATTGATCTATTACTCGTCGCTCTATTACTCGATGGACGTGGGCGAGACGAAGGGTGAGCACGGCGGCTTTCACGAGGCGGCCATCGGCGCGGGGAGTTGTGCCGGGCCGGCGGTTGGCGCTGCGGCGCTTTACTTCAACCCGGGCAACCCGCACAGCAGCGCCTTTGCGGCCAGCGCTTTGCTCCTGGTAGGATTGGGCGGTTTGATCTGGATGCGACTCAGACGAACCACATGATGCCATACAGGCGAAGGCCGCTTAAATACCAAGCTCAAAGCTCAAAATAAGCTCCAGCATTCAAGGTCCAAGAGGCTCCAAGCGCAGGGCCGCCTAGCTTTTGGAGCTTGGCCATTAGAGCTTCCCTTGAGCTTTGAGCTTTATGCTTGGAGCTTTCCCGAGCATTTCCCCCCTTGCCACTTCCGGGAAATTCCCCTACTGGTTCTCTCACGATTCAACTGCTGAACGGTTCAACGCTTTAAACCACCGAACGAACATGTCACTACTCGCCGGCAAACTCGGCATCGTCTTTGGCGTCGCCAACAAACGCTCCATTGCCTGGGCCATCGCACAGGCTTGGCACAAGGCAGGCGCGAGACTGGCCTTTACCTACCAGGGCGAACGGCTCAAAGAGAACGTGGAGGAACTCGCGGGCGCGTTCGGCGCCGACACGCTTTTGATGGAATGCGACGTGACCAAAGACGACCACATCGCGCGCGTGTTCGACGAGGCGGGAAAGAAATTCGGCAAGCTTCATCTGCTGCTGCACTCGGTGGCGTTTGCACCGAAAGACGCGCTGGAGGGCGAGTTTGTCAACACGAGCAGGGAGGCGTTTCGAGTGGCGCACGATGTGAGCGCCTATTCCCTCGTCGCCCTGGCGCGCGGCGCGGCGTCCCTGATGACCGACGGCGGCAGCGTCGTTGCCATGACTTACTACGGCTCGGAGAAAGTTGTCCCACACTACAACGTGATGGGCGTGGCCAAGGCGTCCCTCGAGGCCAGCACGCGCTATCTCGCCTACGATCTCGGTCCGAAAAGAATTCGAGTCAACTGCATCAGCGCCGGTCCGGTGAACACCCTGGCCGCGCGCGGCATTGCGGGGTTTACCGACATGCTGAAGCACTACGAGGCGCACGCGCCGCTCAAGCGCAACGTTCTTCCTGACGAACTCGGCGCCACCGGCGTTTTTCTCGCGAGCGAAGGCGCAGCGGCTATCACGGGCCAGGTGATCTACGTGGACTGCGGCTATCAGATCATGGGGATGTAGGGCGGGAACGGGCGTCGAATTCATTTGTTAATACGGAGTTTTAACGGAACACCAACCCAGTGTGAGCTCTCGCAAACCTGCCCTTGGCTTCATCTTCGTCACGCTGTTTCTCGACATCTTTGGCATCGGACTGATCATTCCGATTTTGCCCAGGCTCATCGAGCAGCTTTCCGGCGGCGATATTTCAGACGCGTCGAGTATTTATGGCTGGCTGGCCGC